>NZ_DJUS01000109.1:0-110098 GCF_002438365.1 Pseudomonas sp. UBA6276 | reverse complement strand
ATCTCGGTGCCGCCGTGGTTCAGGTGAATGCTGCCGTCGGTGTAGATATGGATCAGCGCCCCGGCCTGGTTGAGAAAACTGGCCGTGAACGAGATGCCGAACTTGACCGGCGTCAGCGCCAGGCCCTTCTTCAACACCGGGCTGTCGGCGTTGAAAGCGCGGATCGCCTCGCGGCGCTGTTCGTAGTCGCAGCTGGCTTCCAGCTCGGCGGTGATCTCTTCGAGCAGGTTGTGCTCCACCGTCTGGTAGTAATGGGTGACATTGCGCTCGGTCTTGCCGTAGTAGTTGGCCTTGCGCACCGCCAGCGGGTCGAGGGCCAGGTGGCGCGCAATGCGGTCCATCACTTCCTCGATGGCCACCATGCCCTGGGGGCCGCCAAAGCCGCGGTAGGCCGTGTTGGACGCGGTGTGGGTCTTGCAGCGGTGGCCGTTGATGGTGGCATCGCCCAGGTAATAGGCGTTGTCGGCATGGAACATCGCCCGGTCGACGATCGACGCCGACAGATCAGGTGAATAGCCGCAGTTGCCGGCCAGGTCCAGATCGATCCCGTGCAGCCTTCCGTTGTCGTCGAAGCCGACGTCGTACTCGATGTAGAAGGGGTGGCGCTTGCCAGTCATCAGCATGTCTTCGACGCGCGGCAGGCGCATCTTGGTCGGCTGCCCGGTCAGGTGCGCGACCACGGCGCACAGGCAGGCCGGGCTGGCGGCCTGGGTTTCCTTGCCGCCGAAACCGCCGCCCATGCGCCGCATGTCCACCACCACCTGGCTCATGGGCACGTTCAGCACCTCGGCCACCAGTTTCTGCACCTCGGTCGGGTTCTGCGTCGAGCAGTAGACGATCATCCCGCCGTCCTCGGTGGGCATCACCGAGCTGATCTGGGTTTCCAGGTAGAAATGTTCCTGACCGCCGATGTGCAGGCTGCCCTGCAGGCGATGCGGTGCACTGGCCAGTGCCGCAGCCGAATCACCGCGCTGGTGGGTGTGGCTGTCGAGCACGAAATGCTGCTGGCGCAGCGCCTGGACCACGTCCAGCACCGGCGGCAGGTCCTCGTACTCGATCACGGCGGCCATCGCTGCGCGGCGGGCGCTGTCCAGATCGCGGGCGGCCACGGCCAGCACCGGCTGGCCGACGAACTCGACCTTGTCGATCGCCAGCAGCGGGTCGCCCGGCAGCAGTGGACCGATGTCCTTGAGGCCCGGAATGTCCTCGTGGGTGATCGCCAGGCGCACACCGGGGATGTTGTAGCAGGCCGACGTGTCGATGCGCAGGATGCGCGCATGGGCCCGGTCGGAAAGCCGGGCGTACACGTGCAGCTGGTTGGGAAATTCCAGCCGGTCGTCGATGTACACCGCCTCACCGGTGACGTGCTTGTCGGCGCTGTCGTGCTTGATGCCCCGGCCGACGCCGGTGGTCAGGCCCTGGGCGAACAGTTCAGCCATACGTGCCTGGCTGTCGGGCGCTTGATGTTCAGACATGGGCGATCACCCGCGTTTGGAGGTGGGGCGACTGCAATTCGATGAAGCACTTGCGCAGCAGGTTCTGCGCGGTCAGCAAGCGGTACTGCTTGCTCGCGCGAAAATCCGACAGCGGTGTGAAGTCATCGGCCAGGGCGGCGCAAGCGGTTTCAACGTTCGCCTGTGTCCAAGGCCTGCCGAGCAATGCGGCCTCGCAAGCGGCGGCGCGCTTGGGAATGGCCGCCATCCCGCCGTAGGCGATGCGCACATCATGAACGTAGCCGTCTTCGATCAGCAGGTTGAACGCGGCGCAGACCGCTGAAATGTCATCGTCCAGCCGTTTCGAAACCTTGTAGGCGCGAAACACGCGGCGAGCGTCGGCGCGGGGCACGATGACCTTTTCGATGAACTCGCCGTCTTCGCGGGCGGTGACCCGGTAGTCGATGAAGTAGTCCTGCAAGGGCAGGGTGCGGCTACGTTCGCCCTTGCGCAATACCAGTTGCGCACCCAGGGCCAGCAGCAGGGGCGGGCTGTCGCCGATCGGCGAGGCGTTGCCGATGTTGCCGCCCAGGGTGGCCTGGTTGCGAATTTGCAACGAGGCGAAACGGTGCAACAGATGGCCGAAATCCGCGTACTCGTTCGCCAAGGCCTGATAGCAATCGGTCAGCGGCGTGGCTGCGCCGATCTCCAGGCGGTCGTCGAAAGTCTCGATGCGCTTCATCTCGGCCACATGGCCCACGTAGATCATCACCGGCAGGACCCGATGCGCCTGGGTCACCTCCAGTGCCAGGTCGGTGCCGCCGGCCAGCAGCCGCGCCTCGGGCTGCTCGCTGTACAGCTCGGCCAGATCGGCCACGGTCAAGGGCACCAGGCAGCGGTTGTTGCCACCGTGGAGCTCGTCGGTCTGCGCCGGCGCGATGGTTTTCAGCCGGGCGACGGTCTGCGCCTGCTGGCGGTCGAACTGATCGGGCAGGGCAGGTCCGCCGCAGGCCTGGGCTGCGGCGTCGAGAATCGGGCGGTAACCGGTGCAGCGGCAGAGGTTGCCGGACAACGCCTCGCAGGCTTGCTCGCGGTTGGCCTGCGGCTGGTTCTTCTGCAGGGCGAACAGCGACATGACGAAGCCTGGGGTGCAAAACCCGCACTGCGAGCCGTGGCAGTCGACCATGGCCTGCTGCACGCTGTGCAGGCGACCCTGATGCTTGAGGTCCTCGACGCTGAGCAATTGCTTGCCGTGCAGGCTGGAAACGAACGTCAGGCAGGCGTTGCTGCTGCGATAACGAATGTGTGATTGGCCCTGGTCTTCGACCAGCTCGCCGATCACCACGGTGCAGGCACCGCAATCGCCGCTGGCACAGCCCTCTTTGGTGCCCGGACGCGCCAAATCGGTGCGCAGGTACTCGAGCACGGTCAGATTCGGGTCCAGGGCATGCTCGGTGTGCAGCGTTTGATTCAAAAGGAACTGGATCACGGATGGCCTCACGACACCTGATTCTTGGGTCTGCCTCAAGCAGAATCTATGCGGCGGCCGGGGAGCGGTCAACGATTAGTTGACCTGCGGGTCAGGAAGTTGAGCGAGCCCGTTTCCTGCGCCCCGGCAGTCATGCCCTTTGCCAAGCCACATCCGTGCCAACCTGCCGCCTTTGCCCGGCAATTGGGGTACACTGCGCGCCATGCTGCGATCACAGACAGCCGATCACCGATTACCGATTGTCGAAGGAAAACCATGACGTTCAAGGCGCCGGACAGCCTCGCCGAGCAAATTGCCCATCATCTGGCCGAGCGCATCATCAGCGGTGAGCTCAAGCCGGCCGAGCGCATCCAGGAACTCAAGGTCACCCAGGCGCTGAACGTCAGCCGTGGCTCGGTGCGCGAGGCCCTGCTGATTCTGGAACGGCGTCATCTGGTCGACATCCTGCCGCGGCGCGGTGCCCAGGTCAGCGAACTCAGCGAGCACAAGGTGCGCAGCCTGTGCGCCCTGATGGGCGAGATGTACATCATGCTCGGCGAGGCCGTGGCCCAGCGCTGGCAGAGCGAAGCCGACCTGGCGCCGTTTCTGGTCATCCAGCGGCGGCTGCACACCAGCTTCGAGCGCCAGGACATCAATGCCTTCGTCGAGGACAGCTTCAACGTCATGCGCGCCGCCTATCCCTTCGCCAACAACCCGTACCTGCAAGAAACCGTCGAGAACCTGCAACCAGCCATGAACCGCACCTACTACCTGGCGCTGGAACAACGCAAGGCGTCGATGAGCGAATACCTGGCCTTGTTCGGGCGCTTGCTCGAAGCGGTGTCTGCGCGCGACCTGCCGCTCATCCGCAAGGTGCTGGGCGAATACTGCCAACGCAGCTGCGAACTGGTGCTCAGCGCCTTGGCGGCCCGCTGAGCATGCGCCTCAAGTGCATTCGTCTGGCCGGGTTCAAGTCGTTCGTCGACCCCACCACGGTCAATTTCCCCAGCAACATGGCCGCCGTGGTCGGGCCCAATGGCTGCGGCAAGTCCAACATCATCGATGCGGTGCGCTGGGTCATGGGCGAAAGCTCGGCGAAGAACCTGCGCGGCGAGTCGATGACCGACGTCATCTTCAACGGCTCCACCAGCCGCAAGCCGGTCAGCCAGGCCAGCATCGAACTGGTGTTCGACAACAGTGACAGCACCCTGGTCGGCGAGTACGCCGCCTATGCGGAAATCTCGATCCGCCGCAAGGTCACCCGCGAGAGCCAGAACACCTATTACCTGAACGGCACCAAGTGCCGTCGGCGCGACATCACCGACATCTTCCTCGGCACCGGCCTGGGCCCGCGCAGCTACTCGATCATCGAGCAGGGCATGATCTCCAAGCTCATCGAGGCCAAGCCCGAAGACCTGCGCAATTTCATCGAAGAGGCCGCGGGCATCTCCAAGTACAAGGAGCGCCGTCGTGAAACCGAGAGCCGCATCCGTCGTACCCACGAGAACCTGGCGCGCCTGACCGACTTGCGCGAGGAGCTGGAACGCCAGCTCGAACGCCTGCACCGCCAGGCCCAGGCCGCGGAAAAATACCAGCAGTACAAGGCCGAGGAGCGCCAGCTCAAGGCGCAGCTGTCGGCCTTACGCTGGCAGACTTTGAACGAGCAGGTCGGCCAGCGCGAAGCGGTCATCGCCGATCAGGAAGTGGCCTTCGAGGCCCTGGTCGCCGAGCAGCGCAACGCCGATGCCAGCATCGAGCGCCTGCGCGATGGTCATCACGAGCTGTCCGAGCGGTTCAATACGGTGCAAGGACGCTTCTATTCGGTAGGCGGCGACATCGCCCGGGTCGAGCAGAACATCCAGCACGGCCAGCAGCGCCTGAGGCAATTGCAGGACGACTTCAAGGAAGCCGAACGCGCGCGCCTGGAAACCGAATCGCACCTGGGCCACGACCGCACACTGCTGGCGACCTTGGGCGAGGAGCTGGAAATGCTTGAGCCTGAACAGGCCATCAGTACTGAAGCCGCCGAGGAGGCCGCCGCAGCCCTGGAAGAAGCGGAGACCCGCATGCACGGCTGGCAGGAACAGTGGGATCGGTTCAACACACGCTCCGCCGAGCCGCGGCGCCAGGCCGAAGTCCAGCAGGCGCGCATTGCCCAGCTGGAACAGTCGATGCAGCGCCTGGCCGAGCGGCAGCGGCGCCACAGCGAAGAGCGCGAACTGCTGGCGGCCGATCCTGAGGATGCCGCCATCCTCGAGCTGGACGAACAACTGGCCAGCAGCGAAATGCTCATCGAAGAGTGGACCGCGCAGGAGCAGCAGCAAGCCGAGCAGTTGCAAACCACCCGTCAGCAACTGCAAGAGGCCACCCAGGCCCAACAGCAGGCTCAGGGCGAGTTGCAGCGACTCAACGGCCGCCTGGCCTCCCTGGAAGCGCTGCAGCAGGCCGCACTGGACCCGGGCACGGGAACCGCGCAGTGGCTGGACCACCAGGGCCTCGCCCAGCATCCCCGTCTGGCCGAAGGCCTGCGGGTCGATGCGGGTTGGGAACTGGCCGTGGAAACCGTTCTGGGCGCCGACTTGCAAGCGGTGCTGGTCGATGATCTGGCGGGGCTGGACCTGGCCGGCTTCGATCAGGGCGAGCTGCGTTTGGTCAGCCCTGCCAAGGGGGCTCCAGCCTCGGCAGACAGCCTGCTGCACAAGGTCCACAGCGATGTCGACCTCAGCCCTTGGCTGGCCGGAGTGCGCGGCGTCGCTGACCTCGACACTGCACTGGCCTTGCGCAGCCAGTTGGCCGAAGGCGAGAGCTTGGTCAGCCAGGACGGCTACTGGCTGGGACGGCATTTCCTGCGGGTCAGCCGTGGCAACGACGCCAGTCGCGGCGTCCTGGCCCGCGGGCAAGAGTTGCAAGCCCTTCAGGCGGACATGCAGACCCGCGAGGCAACCCTGGCGCACTGGCAGGAACAATTGCTCACCTGCCGCGAGAATCAGCAAGCCCAGGAACAACTGCGCGAACAGCTGCGCCGCCGCATCCAGGATGAAAACCGCCAGCAGGGCGAGCTCAAGGCCAAGCTGTCGGCCAGCCGGGCCAAGGCCGAGCAACTGTCGCTGCGCCGCCGCCGGCTCGACGAAGAATTGAGTGAGTTGTCCGAGCAGCGCGCGTTGGAGCACGAGCAGGTCGGCGAATCGCGCTTGCAGTTGCAGGACGCGCTTGACGCCATGGCCAGCGACACCGAACACCGTGAGCAACTGATGGCGCAGCGCGACGAGCTGCGCGAGGGCCTGGAGCGCATTCGCCAGGACGCGCGTCAGCACAAGGATCGGGCTCACCAGTTGGCGGTCCGCCTGGGCTCGCTGCGCGCCCAGCACGATTCCACGCGCCAGGCACTGGAGCGCCTGCAACTGCAGGCCGAACGCCTGACTGAAAAGCGTGAACAACTGACTTTGGGCCTGGAGGAGGGCGAAGCGCCCCTCGAAGAGCTGCGCCTGAGCCTGGAAGGTTTGCTCGAACAACGCATGGCCGTGGACGATGAAATGCGCCACGCGCGACTGGCCCTGGACGACGCCGATCGTGACCTGCGCGAGGTTGAGAAACGCCGTACCCAGGCCGAGCAGCAGAGCCAGCTGTTGCGCGGCCAGCTGGAACAGCACCGCCTGGAATGGCAAGGGCTGAGCGTGCGCCGCAAGACCCTGCAGGAACAACTGCACGCCGACGGCTACGACCTGCACGGTGTGCTCGCCACTCTCGACGTGCTGACCAGCGAACAGGAAGCCGAGGAAGAACTGCAGCGCATCGATGGCCGCATCCAGCGCCTGGGCGCAATCAATCTGGCCGCCATCGACGAGTACCAGCAGCAATCCGAGCGCAAACGCTACCTCGACGCCCAGGATGCCGACCTGGCCGAAGCGCTGGACACGTTGGAAAACGTCATCCGCAAAATCGACAAGGAAACCCGCAGCCGTTTCAAGGACACTTTCGACCAGATCAACGCCGGTTTGCAGGCTCTTTTTCCAAAAGTTTTCGGTGGCGGCAGTGCTTATCTGGAACTGACGGGCGAAGATTTACTCGATACAGGGGTAACGATCATGGCGCGTCCGCCCGGCAAGAAGAACAGCACCATTCATTTGCTCTCCGGTGGAGAGAAAGCCCTGACCGCACTGGCCCTGGTTTTCGCCATCTTCAAATTGAATCCGGCGCCGTTCTGCATGCTCGACGAAGTCGATGCACCGTTGGATGACGCCAACGTAGGTCGTTACGCGCGGTTGGTGAAAGAGATGTCGCAGACGGTGCAATTCATCTATATCACCCACAACAAGATCGCCATGGAAATGGCCGATCAATTGATGGGGGTGACCATGCATGAACCGGGCTGTTCGCGTCTGGTGGCGGTGGATGTTGAGGAGGCTCTGGCCATGGTCGAGGCCTGAAAAACCCTCAAACCGACGTTAAAATCGAGCCATGTGCGACAGACGGTGTAAAGTTGTTTCTGGTCGTGCTAGTTTTACCGCATCGTATTTACGCGTGGAGAAAACGCCTGTCAGAACATAGAGTTGGCGCCACGTCTTAAAGAGGGTTCAAGCCCTTTATTTTTCAGCATTTTTATTAGAGGCACGGGATTACATGGAAATCGGTCTGCGCGAGTGGCTGATCGTCATCGGCATCATTGTCATTGCCGGTATTCTTTTCGATGGCTGGCGCCGGATGCGCGGTGGCAAGGGCAAACTCAAGTTTCGTCTGGATCGCAACCTTTCCAACCTGCCCGACGAAGACACCGGCGCCGAAGTGCTGGGTCCGCCCCGGGTGCTGGACGATCACAAGGAGCCGCAACTGGACGAGCACGACCTGCCGTCCATGAGCGCCCAACGCGACGGCGGCAGCAAGCGCGCCAAGCGCGAGCCCGTGGCTGATCATGCCGACTTGAACCTGGCCGTGGAGCCGGACGAAATCAAGGAGCCTCGCGAGCCGCGTCCACCCAAACCCCCACG
The DNA here is from genome assembly GCF_002438365.1 of Pseudomonas sp. UBA6276. Taxonomy (NCBI): domain Bacteria; kingdom Pseudomonadati; phylum Pseudomonadota; class Gammaproteobacteria; order Pseudomonadales; family Pseudomonadaceae; genus Pseudomonas; species Pseudomonas sp. UBA6276. Next base: position 102,212 of record NZ_DJUS01000109.1, on the reverse strand, counting down.
CGAGCCCAAGCCGGTTAAGCCGCAGCCGCCGATGAAAGCCGCGCGTGACAGCAACGAAGACTTTGCCAGCGATGCCAAAGGCTTCTCCAGCACCGGTGCTCCGGCTGTGGAGAAGGATCTGCCGCCTGTCGAGGAAGTCCTGGTCATCAGCGTGATTTCCCGCAGCGAAAGCGGCTTCCGTGGCCCGGCGCTGCTGCAGAACATTCTGGAGAGCGGTCTGCGTTTCGGCGAGATGGACATCTTCCATCGTCACGAAAGCATGGCCGGTAATGGCGAGATCCTGTTTTCCATGGCCAACGCGGTCAAGCCGGGTATTTTCGATCTGGACGACATCGACCACTTCAGCACCCGTGCGGTGAGCTTCTTCCTCGGCCTGCCCGGCCCGCGTCATCCCAAGCAGGCCTTCGACGTCATGGTGGCCGCTGCCCGCAAGCTCGCCCACGAACTGGACGGCGAGCTCAAGGATGACCAGCGCAGCGTATTGACCGCGCAGACCATCGAGCATTATCGCCAGCGCATCGTCGAATTCGAACGCCGCGCCTTGACCCACAAGCGCTAGGCCATAAACCGCAGCGCTCCCACAGACATCGCGTTCCCATCTGTGGGAGCGGGCTCTGCCCGCGAAAGCCCCACCGCCAACCCCCCAGATTCAACCCAAGAGCAGCCAAGGCTGCTCTTTTGCTTCAAGCGAGAACCGATCATGAACGACGCCAACCGTATCCTCGAACTACGTGCCGAACTCGACCAGCACAACTACCGCTACCACGTGCTTGACGAACCCAGCATCCCCGATGCCGAATACGACCGTCTGTTCCGCGAACTCAAGGCCCTTGAAGCCGATCACCCTAACCTGATCACCCCCGACTCGCCCACCCAGCGCGTCGGCAATGCGGCCCTGACCGCGTTCACCCAGGTTCGCCACGAAATCCCCATGCTCAGCCTCGGCAACGCCTTCGAAGAAGTCGACCTGCGCGAGTTCGACCGCCGCGTCACCGAAGGCCTCGACCTGCCCACCGGTGACCTCTTCGGCAGCGGCGCTGCGATTCACTACAGCTGCGAACCCAAGCTCGACGGCCTGGCCGTGTCGCTGCTTTACCAGGACGGCGCCTTGGTCCGCGGCGCGACCCGCGGCGATGGCACCACCGGCGAAGACATCAGCGTCAACGTTCGCACCATCCGCAACGTTCCGCTCAAGCTGCACGGCAGCGGCTGGCCGCCGGTGCTGGAAGTGCGCGGCGAGGTGTTCATGTCCAAGGCCGGGTTCGAGCGGCTCAACGCCAGCCAGATGGAAGTCGGCGGCAAGACCTTCGCCAACCCGCGCAACGCCGCAGCCGGCAGCCTGCGCCAGCTGGATTCGAAAATCACTGCCAGCCGCCCCCTGGAGTTCTGCTGCTACGGTATCGGCCAGGTCACCCAGGACATCGCCACCACCCATACCGGCAATCTCGAACAGCTCAAGCAGTGGGGCATGCCGATCAGTCGCGAACTCAAGGTCGCCGAGAACATCGAGCAGTGCCTGGAGTACTACCACGACATCGGCGCACGGCGGACCCAGCTGCCTTATGAAATCGACGGTGTGGTGTTCAAGGTCAACAGCCTGGCGGCGCAACGCGAACTGGGTTTCCGGGCCCGCGAGCCGCGCTGGGCCATTGCCCACAAGTTTCCAGCGATGGAAGAACTTACCGAACTGCTCGACGTGGAATTCCAGGTCGGCCGCACCGGCGCGGTTACGCCCGTAGCACGGCTCAAGCCGGTCAAGGTCGCCGGCGTGACGGTGGCCAATGCCACCCTGCACAACATGGACGAGGTGGCTCGCCTGGGCCTGATGATCGGCGACACCGTGATCATCCGCCGCGCGGGGGACGTGATTCCCCAAGTCATGCAGGTGGTAACCGAGCGTCGTCCGGAAAACGCACGTCCAGTGCACGTCCCGGAAACCTGCCCGGTGTGCGGTTCCCACGTCGAGCGCACCCAGCTGATCAAGCGCAGCAAGGGCAAGCAGACCGTCAGCGAAGGCGCGGTCTATCGCTGTGTCGGGCGTCTGGCCTGCGGTGCGCAACTCAAGCAGGCGATCATCCATTTCGTCTCGCGGCGAGCCATGGACATCGACGGCCTGGGTGAGAAAAGCGTCGAGCAACTGGTCGACGAAGGCCTGGTGAACTCGCCAGCCGACCTCTACACCCTGCAGTTCGACGACGTGGTCAAGCTTGAAGGGTTTGCCGAGGTGTCCAGCAACAACCTGCTCACGGCCATCGAAAACAGCAAACGGCCGACCCTGGCGCGATTCATCTATGCCCTGGGCATCCCGGATGTGGGTGAGGAGACCGCTAAAGTACTGGCGCGCTCCCTGGGTTCGCTTCAACGCGTCAGCGAAGCGCTGCCCCAGGTGTTGACCTACCTGCCGGACATCGGCCTGGAAGTCGCCTTTGAAATCCACAGCTTTTTCGAAGACCCGCACAACTGCAGCGTGATCCAGCAACTGCTCGAGCGCGGCCTGCAGTTGCAGGAGGAGGGCGAGGTGCATCCCGAGTACGCCGCCAGTACCACGCTGGCCGGGATGATCGCCAAACTGGACATCAACTCGGTGGGGCCAACCGGCGCCGAGAAACTGGTGGCCAAGCTGGGCAGCCTGGACAAGATCATCGCTGCCGACGGCATCGACTTGCGCCAGGCGCTCAATGCTCGGCAGGCGGAGGCGGTGCGCGAGTACTTCAAGGAACCGCACAACGCCGAGACGGCGAGGGCGGTGGAAGCTCAGTTGCAGGCTTTCGGCATGCACTGGGCCAGTGAAAGGAAAATCGTCGAAGGCCTGCCGCTGGCAGGGCAGACCTGGGTGCTGACCGGCTCGCTCGAACAGATGAGCCGCGACGAAGCCAAGCAGAAACTCGAAGCCCTCGGCGCCAAGGTTTCAGGCTCGGTCTCGGCCAAAACCCACACCGTCGTCGCCGGCCCCGGCGCCGGCTCCAAGTTGGCCAAGGCCAACGAACTGGGCATCGAGGTCCTCGACGAAGAGCAATTCCTGACGTTCCTGACCAAGATGTAACATCATGACAAGATAGCGCGCTGCCACCCCAGCGCGCCTGACCTTGCCCCAAAGTATGTAACATCATGACACATCCCCGTCGAAGTCGGCCCACCTACGATGTAAGCCAAGTAATCAACGCAAAACCCGCCGCTTCTTCAATCCCCCACAAATGAACAACACGCCCCCTGTAGCGGCGGCGCGAGCCGCGTCGGCAGCGCACACGGTGCATCAGGATAAACGTGGTGCAACCGGACGCGGCTCGCGCCACGTCAACAACCCCCCACGGCCCCTGTAGCAGCGGTGCAAGCCGCGTCGGCGGCGCGCACGGTGCATCAGGATAAACGTGGTGCAACCGGACGCGGCTCGCGCCGCTGCTACAGGGGCGTATTTCAACCTCTCATCCGCATTTCGCGCTTCACCCACATCGCAGATGAAACCTTTCTCACAGCCGCAAGCTCTAGTCATGGCAGGCCACTGGAGATCGCCATGTATCGTTTTTTCGAACAACTCAGCACCCGAATAACCGCCCCATTCACCAAGCCGGACAACCGCCATAGCAAGGTCTGGGAATGCACCTGCGGGCAGTCGATCTTCTTCCGCAACAGCCAGTGCCTGGCCTGCCACGGACTGCTCGGTTTCTGGCCGGAAAAGAACGTGTTGTCCACGCTCGATGCCGGTCCCGAAGCCGGGACCTGGCGCCTGCACGCCGCACCAGACGCCGGACTCTTCCGCCGCTGCGCCAACCTCGACACGCCGGCAGCTTGCAACTGGGTAGTCCCGGCAGAGAAGGGCGCCGCCGCCCTGTGCACCGCGTGCAGCCTGAACCGCACCATCCCCGACCTCAGTGTCCCGGAAAACCCCGAACACTGGCGCAAGGTCGAAACCGCCAAGCGCCGTCTGATCGCTCAACTGATCAACCTGGGCCTGCCGGTGATCGCCAAGACCGAGGACGAAGACACCGGCCTGGCGTTCGACTTCATCGGCACCGACATGAACGGCAACGCACCCACCACCGGTCACGCCAATGGCCTGGTGACACTGGATATCAAGGAAGCGGACGACGCCCATCGGGAAAAGGTCCGCGTGCAGATGCGCGAACCGTACCGCACGCTGCTCGGACATTTCCGACACGAAGTAGGGCACTACTACTGGGATCGTCTGATCGCCGACACCCATTGGATTGCCGACTACCGCCGTCTGTTCGGCGATGAAAGCCAAAGCTACGCCGATGCACTGCAGCGTCACTATGACCAGGGTGCCCCGGCCGACTGGCAGCAGAACTTCGTCAGCGCCTACGCCACCATGCATCCATGGGAAGACTGGGCCGAAACCTGGGCGCATTACCTGCACATGATGGACGCCGTCGACACGGCCTTGGGCTTTGGTATGAGCGCCAAGGAAATGGACCTCGACTACACACCGTTCCCTCTGACGACCCTGTACGACCCGGACCACACCAGCGGCCCGGCATTCCTGGCGTTCGTCAACGCCTGGATCGAACTGGCCGGCATGCTCAACGAACTGTCACGCGCCATGGGTCAGCCCGATTTCTACCCTTTCGTGCTGCCACCGGCCGTGATCGCCAAGCTGCACTTCATCCACGTCGTCGTCCAGGAAGCCGGCGGCCGCGCGGATGACGTCCTGCAGGTCTGAACCCGCCAACCCCGCCCCCCAAGCGTGAGCCCCTCCCTGTGGGAGGAGCCCACTCTATATGCAGGCCTGACTCTGTGGAAGTGGACCCCACTCTATGTGCAGGCCTGCCCCTGTGAGAGTGGACCCCACTCCATGTCCAAGCCTAACCCTGTGGGAGCGGGCTCTGCCCGCGAAGACGCCCTCCCAAGCACCACATCTTCCAAACTGTGCATCGCCCATCCAGACGCCTTCGCGGGCAGAGCCCGCTCCCACAATCACCGGTTCCTGCGTGGATCCATGCCAGGTGCAACAAGGGTCCCACTAAAGCTCCATCACAAACCTGCGCTCGAAACCAATCCGGCCACGATAAGCCTCACCGCGGTCCACCCACCCCAACGCCTTATACAAACCAATACCCGCCACATTATCGGCATCCACCGACAACTCCAGCTGCTTGACCCCAGGCCACGCGGCCCTCGCCGCCTCCGGCAAACCCTCCAGACATGCACGACCCAGCCCACGACCCTGCATCCGCCAATCCACCTGCAGCGCATGCAACGTCACCGCTTGCGGATCAGCCCACTCCGGTACATACCGCCCATGTTTCAGCAACAGAAACGCTTTGGGCACTTCATCCACCAGCAAAGCGAAGCCACGGATTTCACCGTCCATGCAGCCCAGCAGGGTATACAGCGCCATGTCCACATCGCCCGAATACTGCTTCTGCTCAGGAAGGATCTCGATGTCCATCAATTGGTACAGTTGATCAGGAGACAAGTCGGGGTAGGGCGTCAGAACATTCATCGCAGGCAACCGGGCAAGAGACATGTGGCGAAGTTACCAATTCACATGCCGTCTGTCGCTTCACTTGCGCGCAAACAAACGCTCCCGAACACAATCACCAACAAGCGCACCACGCCAAGTCCCTGACGGCCCTCGAAATTTTATCTTGCGTCACGGGTTGTAACTTCCGTCAGGACCGGTACAATGGCCCCCGCTCGCTACCCAGCGAGTGTCGTTATGGTGACCCTGCCGGTCCCCCCGCAACGATTACCCGTGAACCTGGTCAGATCCGGAAGGAAGCAGCCACAACGGGAACATTGTGTGCCGGGGTGTGGCTGGTAGGGTTGCCACCTATTTCCGAATTCGTCGTCGCACGGGTTCATCGCAATGCCCCTCTCGAACTACCATCCTTGTCCTCGTCTCCTGCGATCAATCGTCTTCGCCAGCTTTCGCCCGCGTTTTTACAGGCCAACGCAGCAATAGAGCAGGGCGCGGATGCAATTTTGGCCCTGCTCCATTAGCATTGGCGGTCTTCCGCTTTCATGTCGCGACGGTTTTCGATGAGTTATCAGGTTCTTGCACGTAAATGGCGTCCGCGCTCGTTCCGCGAAATGGTCGGCCAGACCCATGTGCTCAAGGCATTGATCAATGCGCTGGACAACCAGCGGCTGCATCACGCCTACCTGTTCACCGGCACCCGGGGGGTGGGCAAGACCACCATCGCGCGGATCATCGCCAAATGCGTCAACTGCGAGACGGGCATCACGTCCACGCCCTGTGGTGAGTGCTCGGTCTGCCGCGAGATCGACGAGGGCCGTTTCGTTGATCTGATCGAGATCGACGCCGCCAGCCGCACCAAGGTCGAAGACACCCGCGAGCTGCTCGACAACGTGCAGTACGCCCCCAGCCGCGGGCGCTTCAAGGTCTACCTGATCGACGAAGTGCACATGCTGTCCAGCCATTCCTTCAACGCGCTGCTGAAGACGCTTGAAGAGCCGCCGCCCTACGTCAAGTTCATACTCGCTACCACCGATCCGCAGAAGCTGCCGGCGACCATCCTCTCGCGCTGCCTGCAGTTCTCGCTGAAGAACATGACGCCAGAGCGCGTGGTCGAGCACTTGAGCCATGTGCTGGGTGTGGAGAACGTGCCGTTCGAAGACGATGCGCTGTGGTTGCTGGGCCGCGCCGCCGATGGCTCGATGCGGGACGCCATGAGTTTGACCGACCAAGCCATCGCGTTCGGCGAAGGCAAGGTGCTGGCAGCCGATGTGCGAGCCATGCTCGGCACACTGGACCATGGCCAGGTGTATGGCGTGTTGCAGGCATTGCTCGATGGCGATGCTCGTGCACTGCTTGAAGCTGTGCGCCATCTGGCAGAGCAGGGGCCCGATTGGAATGGCGTGCTGGCCGAGATGCTCAACGTGCTGCACCGCGTGGCCATCGCCCAGGCGCTGCCCGAAGCGGTCGACAACGGCCAGGGTGATCGCGATCGCGTGCTGGCCTTGGCCCAGGCGCTGCCGGCCGAAGATGTGCAGTTCTATTACCAGATGGGCCTGATCGGTCGCCGCGATCTGCCCTTGGCCCCGGAGCTGCGAGGCGGCTTCGAGATGGTGCTGCTGCGCATGCTCGCGTTCCGCCCGGCAGGCACCAGCGATGGGCCCGATCAACCCCTAAAGACAGTGGGGATCAGCCAGGCCACAGTTGATTCCACCCAACCCGTGGCAGTCTCGTCTCCTGTGGAGCCACAATCTCCAAGCGTGGCCCCCATGGACCCGGAACCTGTGGGAGCGGGCTCTGCCCGCGAAGAATCCCCCGCGATCCACCAGAACGACCGCATCGCACCAACGACACCCCCTGTGGGAGCGGGCTCTGCCCGCGAAGAACCCCCCGCGGTCCACCAGAACGACCGCATCGCACCGGCGACACCCCCTGTGGGAGCGGGCTCTGCCCGCGAAGAATCCACCACGGTCCATCAGGCAACCGCAGAACCCATCGACCTCCCCTGGAACGACCCTGTAACGCCCGTCGCCGCACCGGCGCCAGAGCCGATCCTCGACGTCGTTGGCGAACAACCTGCACTCACGCCCATGCCGGCCCCCACGCCCGCCAGTGCCGTACCCGATGCCCCTGAAACCCAGGCTACACCGCCCGCCGACGACACCGACCCAGTCGACTACACCCCCGCCGGCATGGAACGCGACGACGAGCCACCGCTCGACGAAGACTACTACGCCCCCGAAACCGATGGCGCCGCCTACAGCTACCTCGACGAACTGGCCAGCGAAACCGTTCACGAAACCCCGGTCCAAGCCGAACCCGAAGTGCTGCCCGCCGCGCAGCCTGCCACCGGTCTGGCCCTGCAATGGCTCGAACTGTTCCCGAAACTGCCGATCTCGGGCATGACCGGCAGCATCGCCGCCAACTGCACGTTGATCGCCGTAGAAGGTGACGACTGGCTGCTGCACCTGGATCCGGCCCACAGCGCCCTGTTCAACAGCACCCAGCAGCGCCGCTTGAACGATGCACTGAACCAGTATCACGAGCGCACGATCAGCCTGACCATCGAGCTGATCCGCCCGGAACAGGAAACGCCAGCCCAGGCCGCGGCGCGCTGGCGTGCCAATCGCCAGGCCGATGCCGAGCAGTCGATTCAGCAAGACCCGTACATTCAACAAATGCTGCAACAGTTCGGCGCCATCATTCGCAACGATACAATTGAACCAGTCGAAGCGGTGGCCAGCCCAACGCGTTAAGCAACCTACCCGAACCCGCGCAGGATGCTTCTGGCACTGCGCGGTCATACCCATCGACCTTTGAGGTGAACCCCATGATGAAAGGTGGCATGGCCGGCCTGATGAAGCAGGCCCAGCAGATGCAGGAAAAAATGGCTCAGATGCAAGAAGAGCTGGCCAAGGCCGAAGTGACCGGCCAATCGGGCGCAGGCCTGGTGAGCGTGGTGATGACCGGCCGCCACGACGTCAAGCGCGTCAGCCTGGACGACAGCCTGATGCAGGAAGACAAGGACGTGCTGGAAGACCTCATCGCTGCCGCCGTCAACGACGCCGTGCGCAAGATCGAGGCGAACAGCCAGGACAAGATGTCCGGCATGACCTCCGGCATGCAGCTGCCGCCAGGCTTCAAGATGCCGTTCTAAAACAAAATGCCAGGCGCCAAGCCTGGCATTTTTGTATCCGGGTCAATGTGGGGCTCGCGGCTCGCGCCGCTGCTACACAGGCAGCGCGATCCCTGTGGGAGCGGGCTCTGCCCGCGAAGGCCGCGCCGAGGTTTAGCAGACATACCGCGGCGTTCGCTTCGCGGGCAGAGCCCGCTCCCACAATTCATCTGCTCCCACAGTTCATCTGCTTCCACAACTCACCTGCCTCACACAATCTACTCACCTACAACCACCACAACTTGCCCTCCAACCATCACCCGTTTGAACATCCCGCCACCCCCCGCTGTCCTTTTCCTATAGCCACTTGCTCAAGGAATACCCCGCAATGTCCCAAGACCTGACCCTCAACCAGCGCTTCGTCCTCGCTTCCCGCCCGACCGGTGCACCCACGCCGGAGAATTTCCGCCTGGAGCGCGAAGCCTTGCCGGATCTCGAAGATGGCCAAGTCCTGCTGCGCACCCTGTATCTGTCTCTGGACCCCTACATGCGTGGCCGGATGAGTGACGCGCCGTCCTACGCTGCCCCGGTTGAGATCGACGAAGTCATGACCGGCGGCACCGTCAGTCGTGTGGAAGCGTCCAAACACCCCAAATTCCGTGAAGGCGATCTGGTTGTCGGTATGACTGGCTGGCAAACCCACTGCATTTCCGATGGCAGCAACCTCACGCCGCTGCCTGCCGGCATCCCCACCCCGCCCATGGCGCTCGGCGTGTTGGGCATGCCCGGCATGACCGCCTACATGGGCCTGACCCATATCGGTCAGCCCAAGGAAGGCGAAACACTCGTGGTCGCCGCGGCTTCCGGCGCTGTCGGCTCGGTAGTAGGGCAGGTCGGCAAGATCAAAGGCCTCAAGGTCGTTGGTATCGCTGGCGGCCCAGAAAAATGCCGCTACGTCGTTGAGGAGCTGGGCTTCGACGCCTGCGTCGACCACAAGAGCGACACCTTCGCCGATGACCTGGCCAAGGCCTGCGACAAAGGCATCGACATCTACTTCGAAAACGTCGGCGGCAAAGTTTTCGACGCCGTCATGCCCCTGCTCAACGCCCGCGCGCGCATCCCAGTGTGCGGCCTGATCGCCGGTTACAACGCCACCGACCTGCCCGAAGGCCCGGATCGCTTCGCGCTGCTGCCGCGCATGCTGCTGACCAAGCGCATCCGCATGCAAGGCTTCATCGTGTTCGACGACTTCGGCGATCGTCATGCCGAATTCTTCTCGGCCATGGTGCCGTGGGTCCGTGACGGCAAGATCAAATTCCGCGAAGACGTGGTCGACGGCCTGGAGCGCGCCCCGGAGGCCTTCATTGGCCTGCTGCAGGGGCATAACTTTGGCAAGCTGGTGGTCAAGGTCTCCGACGTCTGATCATTTGACGTGGTTCAGAGGCGCGGGTATAAACCGCGTCTCGTCGTCACCTCAGGCCGCCCTCCATGAGCTTCAGCCCACTGATCCGCCAACTGATCGATAGCCTGCGCACCTTGCCCGGCGTCGGTCAGAAATCCGCCCAGCGCATGGCTTTGCAGCTGCTCGAGCGCGACCGCAGCGGCGGCAGTCGCCTGGCCCAAGCGCTGAGCCAGGCCATGGAAGGCGTCGGCCATTGCCGCCAGTGCCGTACCCTCACCGAAGAAGAACTCTGCCCGCAATGCGCCGACCCCCGGCGCGACGACACGCTGCTGTGCGTGGTTGAAGGGCCGATGGACGTCTATGCTGTAGAGCAAACGGGTTACCGCGGCCGTTACTTCGTGCTCAAGGGGCATCTGTCGCCTCTGGATGGGCTCGGGCCGGAAGCGATCGGCATTCCGCAACTGATGGCACGCATAGACGAGCAGGGCACCTTCGCCGAAGTCATCCTTGCCACCAATCCAACCGTCGAAGGCGAAGCCACCGCTCACTACATCGCTCAGCTGTTGGCGAAAAAAGGTCTGCTCGCGTCACGCATTGCCCACGGTGTTCCATTGGGTGGCGAATTGGAGTTGGTAGACGGCGGCACCCTGGCCCATTCTTTCTCTGGCCGCAGACCAATCACCTTGTAACCGGTTACCATAGCTTCCGTAGCAACGGCACAAGCCGTGTCGGCGGTACACGCGGTGAATCGGAACGCGTCATCACCGGGCTCCCACGATCCCTGTAGCAGCGGCGCNNGCCGCGTCGGCGGTACATGCGGCGGGTCTGGACAAACGCGGTGCCGCCGGACGCGGCTCGCGCCGCTGCTACAAAAAATCGCCGTATCACTGCCTCCACACACCCATCTGCAGGGCCGACCATGCACCGCTTAGCGTTCAAGCACGTCGACGTCTTCACCACCCAGCGATTCAAGGGCAACCCTCTGGCGGTCGTCCTGCAGGCCGAAAGCCTGACGCGCGAGCAGATGCAGCAGATTGCCCACTGGAACAACCTCTCCGAAACCACCTTCGTACTTCCCGCCACGCATCCCGACGCCGACTACCGGCTGCGCATCTTCACGCCCAACTCCGAGCTGCCGTTCGCCGGCCATGCCACCATCGGCAGCGCCCACGCCCTGATCGAAGCCGGACTCATCGAGCCTCGCAACGGCAAGCTGGCGCAGGAATGCATTGCAGGCCTGATCGATGTCGACATCGCACGCGGCCCCGACGGCTCGCAACTGATCACCTTCGAACTGCCACCGGCAACGATCCAGCCGGTCAACGACAGCGACCATCGCGAATTGCAGGCCGTGCTCGGCGTAAGCGTAGTGCGCGACCGCCGGCCGTGCTTCGTGACCGTGGGTCCTCGATGGCTGGTGGTGCAACTGCGCGATGCGCAAACCGTGCTGGCCGTGATACCCGACCTGGCGCGCATGGCCATCAACGATCACCGCACCAGCACCACCGGTGTGGTGATCTTCGGTCCGCACCCTGAGGGGAGCAACGAGCACATCGAAGTTCGCACGTTCGCGCCCACCTGCGGCATCACCGAAGACGCCGCCTGTGGCAGCGGCAGCGGGGCGGTCGCTGCCTTCATCCGTGCCACCGGCCAGACCTCTTCGCTGGGCTCGCAACTGCGGGTCGCCCAAGGCGCCGCGCTGGGTCGCGCCGGCAAGCTGCAACTGTCGATCACCGACCAGTCGATCAAGGTCACCGGTGCCTGCGTCACCTGCCTCGACGGCTTCCTCAATCCCTAACCCTCGCCAGAATCACAGTCAGCCGCCTACCACCTCAATGCTGCCATCGTTGTGCTGCCGGTACAGCGTATAAGGCAGCATCAGCGTATCGGTGAAGGCGGAGATGGCCATGTCCACCGCCACGAAACCCATCTGCGGCCCGGTAGTGATTCGACCAGGCCTTGGTTCCTTGCCATTGAGCAGGCAGAAGTTATAGACCACACCGCTGTAAACCCGAGGCACGGCGCCGCAAAACGATTCCGCCTCCTTGAGGTTGTCACTGGTCACCACGTCGTCGCGAAATACCGTATTGATGGTGCCGCAACCCGCCAGCAAAGCCGCCAAAGCCATACCTGCCAACACTTTCATATCCGTCACTCCTTGTGCGAGGCCGGCACTATAACCGTTTCCATCAGCTCGCCTATCCAGGCGCGGGACGTACCTTTCGTCAGATGAACGGAACTGAGATTCACGAAAGCGCGGAGGACGTTGTCCATAGCCTCGCGAAATTCGACTGCGAAGCTGTAGTGCTCATTCCAAGCTATGCTAGTTACCTCCAGTAACATCTTTTTCGCCAGTCTGTACAAGCTGCGTTACAGACCTGGCTCGCGGCCCGCACGTCCCGTGCGGACACGCCTTGGGTGGTTTGGTATCATCTGGCTTCGCGCGGGTTCGCCTACGACAGACGCGTCCTGAATCGATGCAGCGCGTCCTTTCCTCCACTTGATGGTGTTGTTTAACGTGAAAATCCTTGTAACCGGTGGTGCAGGCTTCATTGGCTCGGCAGTCATTCGCCATACCCTGGCGAATACCGACGACGCGGTGGTCAATGTCGATAAACTGACCTACGCCGGCAATCTGGATTCCCTCATGGGCAGCGAGCGCACACCGCGCTACGCCTTCGAGCACGTCGACATCTGCGACCGTGCCCAAATGGATCGGGTGTTCGCCGAGCATCGGCCCGACCGGGTCATGCACCTGGCCGCCGAATCCCATGTCGATCGCTCGATCACCGGGCCTGCGGCGTTCGTTGAAACCAACGTCATCGGTACCTACACACTGCTCGAGGCCGCGCGCCAGTACTGGTCGCAGCTCGATGCCGAACAGCAGGCGGCCTTTCGCTTCCACCACATCTCAACCGATGAAGTGTATGGCGACCTCGAAGGCCCCGAAGACCTATTCACCGAAACCACACCGTACCAGCCGAGCTCGCCATATTCGGCGAGCAAGGCCAGCTCCGATCACCTGGTCCGCGCTTGGCAGCGCACCTACGGGTTGCCGACGCTGGTCACCAACTGTTCTAACAACTATGGGCCGTGCCATTTCCCGGAAAAACTCATTCCGCTGATCATCCTCAATGCCCTGGAAGGCAAGGCGCTGCCCATTTATGGCAAAGGTAATCAAATTCGCGACTGGCTGTATGTCGAAGACCACGCACGGGCTCTGTATCAGGTAGTGACCAAAGGTGATGTAGGGGAGACCTACAACATCGGCGGTCACAACGAAAAACAGAACATCGAAGTCGTGCACACGGTCTGCGCCCTGCTCGACGAGCTCTGCCCGCAGTCTCCCCACCGTCCGCATGCGCAATTGATCACCCATGTACAAGACCGTCCCGGCCATGACGTTCGCTACGCCATCGACGCCAGCAAGATCCAGCGCGAGCTGGGCTGGACGCCGGTAGAAACGTTCGAGTCCGGTATCCGCAAGACCGTGCAGTGGTATCTGGATAATCCCGAATGGGTGAGCCGCGTGAAGAGCGGCGCCTACCAGCAATGGATCGATACGAATTATCAAGGGCGTGAACTGTGAAAATATTGCTCCTGGGTAAGAACGGTCAGGTGGGTTGGGAGCTGCAGCGTGCGTTGGCGCCGCTGGGCAAGGTTGTGGCGCTGGGCAGGAACATCGATGAAGCCGGCCTCTGCGGAGACCTGGCGGCACTCGACGGGCTGGCTGAAACGGTCCGACGCATCGCGCCGAACGTGATCGTCAACGCCGCCGCTTATACCGCCGTGGACAAGGCCGAAAGTGAGAAACAAGCCGCTGACTTGATCAACCATCAAGCCAGCGCCGTGCTCGCCCGTGAAGCGCTGGGCCTGGACGCCTGGCTGGTGCATTACTCTACCGACTACGTGTTCGATGGCAGCGGCGACTTGCCATGGCGCGAAAGCGACACCACGGCGCCGGTCAACTATTACGGTGCCAGCAAGCTGGCCGGCGAGGAGGCCATTCGCCAATCCGGCTGCAAGCACCTGATCTTCCGCACCAGTTGGGTCTATGCCCCGCGGGGCAACAATTTCGCCAAGACCATGCTGCGCCTGGCCAAGGATCGCAAGAGCCTCAGCGTCATCAGTGACCAGATCGGCGCACCCACCGGCGCCGAGCTGCTGGCCGATGTCGTGGCGCATGCGATTCCCAAGGCGCTCGCCCAACCCGACCTGGTAGGCACCTATCACCTGGCGGCCAGTGGCGAAACGTCCTGGCATGCGTTCGCCAAGCTGGTCATCGAAAACGCCCGCAGCCAGGGCACCAAGCTGGCTGTGGAAACGGTCGACGCCATTCCTACCAGCGCCTACCCAACGCCCGCCCGACGTCCACTCAACTCGCGGCTCGATACCAGCAAACTGACTCAGCGTTTCGGCTTGGAGCTGCCTCATTGGGAGCTTGGAGTAAAGCGCATGCTGGCAGAAATCAGCACCAAGTGATGGTCGCTGAACTACCGTGCCAGGTCAGCTGTCCAAGCGCGAACGATTTGCGCTTGGCCCCGGATTTCCTGATATTCTAGCCGCCACTTCCTTGACTCATCAGCAGCGAGCGGTTTTAGGGGTTTGACGTATATGTTGTCTGCGGCGCAGGGAGCCGCCAGATCTTCGATGCGCAGGGGTGTTCCACCCCATGTAAAGATGGTCTATAGATCGATTTCACAGTGCCGCTACACCGGCAAACAAAGGATCCAATACGCATGAACCTGATCCCCGTTATTCTTTCCGGCGGCGTTGGCAGCCGGTTGTGGCCCGTGTCCCGCGAGGCCCATCCCAAGCCATTCATGGCACTGCCCGACGGCCAGAACCTGATTCAAAAAACCTTCCTGCGCGCCGCCAAGCTCGAAGGCGTGTCCGAAGTGCTGACCGTCACCAACCGCGAACTGCTGTTCAAGACCGAAGACGAATACCGCACCGTCAACAAGACTGGCCACGCCCAGGGCTTCATCCTCGAGCCTTTCGGCCGCAACACCGCAGCCGCCGTCGCCATGGCCGCACTGCAGCTCAATGATTCCCACGGCCCCGATGCCCACATGCTGGTCCTGGCCGCCGACCACCTGATCCAGAACGAAGACGCCTTTTCCGCCGCTGTCGCCAAGGCTGTGAAACTGTCCGCCGACGGCTGGCTGGTCACCTTCGGCATTCAGCCGCAGTACCCTGAAACCGGCTTCGGCTATATCGAAGCTGGCGTCGGTACAGGCCTGGGCGGCACCTTGAAAGTCGCCCGTTTCGTCGAGAAACCAGACCTGGAAACTGCCAAGGGCTATGTCGCCGCCGGCAACTACTTCTGGAACTCGGGCATGTTCTGCTTCAAGGTCGGCACCGTCCTCGAAGAACTGAAGAAACATGCGCCGGACGTGCTGGCCGCCGCCGTGGCCGTCAAGGAAGCCTCGCGTCTGAGCGAAGCGCCGAACTATCGCTGCCTGGCGCTGGACGCCGATGCGTTTGCCCAGGTGCCGGACATCTCGGTCGACTACGCCCTGATGGAGCGCTCGGACAAAGTAGCCACCGTGCCGTGCGACATCGGCTGGAGCGACATCGGCTCGTGGAACGCGGTCAGCGAACTGACTGACGCCGACGCACAGGGCAATCGTTTCGAAGGCGAAGTGCTGTCGCACAATGCCCGCAACAACTTCGTCCACAGCGAAGACCGCCTGACCGCGCTGGTCGGCGTCGACGACCTGCTGGTCATCGATACCCCGGACGCGCTGATGATCAGCCACAAGGATCACTGCCAGGACGTCAAGCACATCGTCGGCCAGCTCAAGGCCAATGGTCACCACCTGCACAAGCTGCACCGCACCGTGCACCGTCCGTGGGGTACCTACACCACCCTGGAAGAGGGCGAGCGCTTCAAGATCAAGCGCATCGTGGTCAAGCCACAGGCGTCGCTGTCGCTGCAGATGCACCACCACCGCAGCGAACACTGGATCGTGGTCAGCGGCATGGCCGTCGTCGTCAACGATGACCGTGAGCTGATGCTCAACACCAACGAGTCGACTTTCATTCGTGCCGGCCACCAGCATCGCCTGAAAAACCCGGGCGTGATCGATCTGGTCCTGATCGAAGTGCAGAGCGGCGACTACCTCGGTGAGGACGACATCGTCCGTTTCGAAGACGTCTACGGCCGCGTTGACAAGGCCTGACCGACATCTCCCGCCTCGGCCTCTGCCCGTGTTCGAAAAACATGCGCAGGGGCCGAATCGTGCTGGTCGTTCGTCAGCGACCGTCCAATCTACCGACGTCCGCACCGATTGCGCGTCGGCCCCATAGAGCGAGCGATTGCCATGTATCCCCCTCTTCAGACCCGTTGCTTCAAGGCCTACGACATCCGCGGCCAGGTTCCCGCCGACCTCAATGACGACATCGCCTACCGCATCGGTCGTGCGCTGGTGTCCGAGCTGCATGGCAAGGCCTATGTGGTCGGCCGCGACATGCGTCTGGAAAGCCCAGGCCTGGCCGCTGCCCTGATCAAGGGCCTCACCGAGGCGGGCGCCGATGTGCTCGACCTGGGCCTGTGCGGCACCGAAGAAGTCTATTTCGCCACCAGCCACCTCAAGGCCGATGGCGGCATCATGATTACCGCCAGCCATAACCCCAAGGGTTACAACGGCATGAAACTGGTGCGCGAGCACTCCAAGCCGATCAGCGGCGACACGGGCCTCGACGCCATCCGTGCCCGCGTGGAAGCCGGTAACTTCGATGACAAGGCAGCCACTGCAGGCCACGTTCGCGAAGTGTTCGACAAGAGCGCCTACATCGAGCATCTGCTGACCTACATCGACGTCAACTCGCTCAAGCCCCTCAAGGTCCTGGCTGACCCGGGCAACGGCGCCGTGGGCCCGACCATCGAATTGCTCAAGGCCAAGCTGCCGCTGGAACTGATCGTCATCAATGGCGAGCCAGACGGCAACTTCCCCAACGGCGTGCCCAACCCGCTGCTGCCGGAAAACCGCGAGCTGACCCGCAAGGCCTTGCTGGAAAACGGCGCCGACATGGGCATCGCCTGGGACGGCGACTTCGACCGCTGCTTCTTCTTCGACGACAAGGGTCGCTTCATCGAGGGCTACTACCTGGTCGGCCTGTTGGCGGAAATGCTGCTGAAAAAGCACCCCGGCAGCAAGATCATCCACGACCCGCGCCTGACCTGGAATACCATCGAACAGGTCGAGGCCGCCGGCGGCGTTGCCATCCAGAGCAAGACCGGCCACGCCTTCATCAAGGAGCGCATGCGCGCCGAAGACGCCGTATACGGCGGCGAGATGAGCGCCCACCACTATTTCCGCGACTTCGCCTACTGCGACAGCGGTAACATTCCGTGGCTGCTGGTCGCCGAGTTGATGAGCGTCACCGGCAAGACCCTGGCCCAACTGGTGGACGAGCGTATCGCAGCGTTCCCCTGCAGCGGCGAGATCAACTACGAAGTCGCCGACGTTAAAGGCTCCATCGAGAAGATCCTGGCGTTCTACACCGCGCAGAACCCCAGCGTCGACCGCACCGACGGCATCAGCGTCGAGTTCGCCGACTGGCGCTTCAGCCTGCGGGGTTCGAACACCGAGCCATTGCTGCGCCTGAACGTGGAAAGCCGCGGCAGCGAAGAATTGGTGGCTCAGCGTGTTGCTGAGATTGAGCGTTTGATCAAAGGATAATTATGTTTGGCATGTTAAGAGGCATCTGGGACTACAGAGGCTTCATCGTCACCTCCATCAAGAACGAGTTCGTTGCGCGCTTTGCGCGCAGCAAGCTCGGTGGTCTCTGGATGATCATTCATCCCTTGGCCCAAGTCGCTATCTACGCGCTCATCCTGTCGAACGTGCTCGGTGCCCGCTTGCCGGGCATCGACAACAAGTACGCCTACGCGCTGTACCTCATCGCTGGCATTCTGGCGTGGAACCTGTTCGCGGAAATCGTCGGGCGCTGCCTGACGGTGTTCATCGAGCAGGGCAACCTGATGAAGAAGATGCGCTTTCCGCGTATCGCGTTGCCCGTTATCGTCGTGGGCTCGTGCCTGCTGAACAACCTGCTGCTGTTTGGCGCAGTGCTGATCATCTTCGCGGTGTTGGGGCACTCGCCCAATATCCAGATGTTCTGGCTCATCCCCCTGACGTTTGCCGTGGTGGCACTGGCCGTTGGTATTGGTCTGGTGCTGGGCGTATTGAACGTGTTCCTGCGCGACATCGGGCAAGTGGTTCCGATCATCCTGCAGGTGTGGTTCTGGTTCACGCCCATCGTCTATTCGGTCAACATCGTGCCCGACTACCTGAAAGGCACGCTGGACATCAACCCGATGTATCCCATCGTCACTGCCTACCACAATGTGCTGGTCTACAAGGTTTCGCCTGATCTTCAGCAGATCGGCGTGACGTTCCTGATTGCCGTCGGCCTGATGCTGCTGGGGCTGTTCCTGTTCCGCCGGGCATCCGCAGAAATGGTGGACTCGCTATGACCCTTCTTGCAGTCACCAACGTAGGCAAGGCCTACCGCACCTATCGTTCGGAATGGCAGCGCCTGGCGCGCTGGTTCTATCTGCCGGTTAGCGCGAGCCAGGAACACTGGGTGCTCAAGCACATCAGCTTCAATATCGAGGCGGGTGAAGCGATCGGCATCGTCGGCCAGAACGGTGCTGGCAAGTCCACGCTGTTGAAGATGATCACCGGCACGCTGCAACCGACCGAAGGCAAGGTTCAGGTGAACGGGCGCATTGCCGCGATTCTCGAGTTGGGCATGGGCTTCAATGCCGAACTCACCGGCCGGCAGAACGTTTACCACGCAGCCGGTTTGATGGGTTTCAACACGGCCCAGATTGATAGCGTCATTGAAGACATCGAAGCCTTCGCCGAGATCGGCGAATACTTCGACCAGGCCGTGCGGATGTACTCCAGCGGCATGCAGATGCGCGTGGCGTTTTCCGTAGCCACCGCGTTCCGCCCCGAGATCCTGATCATCGATGAGGCCTTGTCGGTAGGCGACAGCTATTTCCAGCACAAGAGCTTCGGGCGCATCAAGGAGTTCCAGAAAGCCGGCACGACGCTGCTGATCGTTTCCCACGATCGCGGTGCCATCCAGGCGCTGTGCAACCGGGCGATCCTGCTGGAGGGCGGCACCGTCATCAAGGATGGCTCGCCAGAGGAGGTGATGGACTACTACAACGCCATCATTGCTCAGAAGGAAAACTCGACCGTCGAGGTGCAGACCTTGGCAGACGGTGGCGTGCAAACGCGTTCGGGAAGTGGCAAGGCAGTCATCGATAGCGTAGCGCTCTACAACGGCGAAGGTGCCCCGGTCGAGTATGTGGCCGTAGGCGACGATGTGTGCCTGACCGTGAACGTCAAGGTCAACGCCGAGTTGCCGGAGCTGGTCGTCGGCTACGTGATCAAGGACCGCCTTGGCCAAGATGTGTTCGGCACCAACACCCACCACCTCGAATGCGTCCGTACGGGCCTGCGCAATGGCGACATGCTTTCGTACCAGTTCCGCTTCAAGGCAAGCCTCGGCGTGGGCTCTTATTCGGTGGCGGTTGCCCTGCACGCTACCGATAGCCATATCGCCGATAACTATGAGTGGCGCGATCTCGCTCTCGTATTCAACGTAGTCAATATGTCGAAAAGTACTTTTGTAGGCCTGGCCTGGATGCCGCCGACTGTGGAGTGCAAGTAATGGATGACGGTTTCTACCGTGCGTTCGAAGACCGCTATCGTGGCTCGCGCGAACTGATCACCGAGCGACTCAAAGCCTATCTGCCGTTCCTTTCTCCGCTCAAAGCCCTGTACCAGGATCATCCTGTGCTGGACCTCGGCTGCGGCCGCGGCGAATGGCTGGAATTGCTCACGGCAGAGGGCTATGCACCAACAGGTGTGGATCTGGACGAAGGCATGCTCGAAGCGTGTCAGGCACTGAACCTGCCTGCGCGCAAAGCCGATGCTCTGACCGCCCTGAAAGAGCTTCCCGACAATAGCTTGATCGCGGTGACTGGCTTCCACATCGCCGAGCACATTCCGTTCCCGGTATTGCAGGAGCTGGTCGCCGAAGCGCTGCGGGTTCTGCGCCCAGCCGGTTTGCTGATTCTGGAAACGCCGAACGCCGAAAGCCTGGTCGTGGGTACCAACTCCTTCTACCTGGACCCGACCCACGAGCGTCCTTTGCCCAACTTGCTGCTGTCGTTTCTCGCCGAGCACGCTGGGTTTGCCAAGTCCAAAATCGTGCGGCTGCAAGAGCGCCCTGATCTGCGTGATGAAAGCACCAGCCTTGGCTTGTGGGAAGTTCTGGCCGGTACCAGTCCAGACTACGCAGTCGTAGGCCAGAAGCAGGCCACGCCTGAACAGCTTGAAAACTTTGCATCTGCATTCGACGCTGCCTACGGCGTCTCGTTGGACCAATTAGCAGTTCGTTATGACCAAGCGCTGGAGCGACGATTGAAGGGTATAGAAGGTGGGTTCGCCACCGCTCGGGAGGAATTCGTAACCCGTGATGGGTTGCAGGACCTGATGGATCGTATGCATGGGCAACATACCGAACAGCTGACGCTTTTGCAGGATCGTTTCACGGATGCTACCGAAGCCCAGCAACAGCGCTTCAGTCAGGAAGTGGATGCTCAGCAGCAGCGGTTCAATCAAAGCATCCTGAGTCTGCAACAGCACTGCTCGGGCCTGCAGACAAGCCTGACCAATGTGCAAAAAAGCCATAGTGAAGCCCTTGCTCAGACCGAGCATGTTCGCCACGAACTTAACGCATCGCTGGGCAACGCACACCACTGGTACCTGCGAGC
The DNA here is from genome assembly GCF_002438365.1 of Pseudomonas sp. UBA6276. Taxonomy (NCBI): domain Bacteria; kingdom Pseudomonadati; phylum Pseudomonadota; class Gammaproteobacteria; order Pseudomonadales; family Pseudomonadaceae; genus Pseudomonas; species Pseudomonas sp. UBA6276. The sequence goes on along the minus strand of NZ_DJUS01000109.1, from coordinate 81,454 downwards.
CATGGCGTACGAGCAGCAGTTGCAGGCCGTGCATCGCAGCACCTCATGGCGCATCACCGCACCGTTGCGTGCGATCGTGCATGCAGTCTCGTGGCCGTTTCGGTCCGGTAAGGTTGCAGCGGGCAATACCCTGCGCAAAGTGGTCCCTCATGCACGCTTATGGGTGGGTCGCCGACCGGCCGTGCAACGCCCGGTACTGGCCATACTCAACCGTACTCCCTGGCTGGCAGCCAAACTACGGCAGTTGCACCAAAACGCCCTGCATGCAGATGCTGCTAGCAATGCCAGCGATCCACAACACGGCGTCATCGATCACGCGCCGTTGACAGAGCGGGGCCGCCATATCGAGCGTGCCCTGATGCAAGCCATGACGAAGGACCAGAACTGAATGCGTATCGTAATTGACATGCAAGGTGCGCAAACTGAAAGTCGTTTCAGAGGTATTGGACGTTACAGTCTGTCACTCGCGCAGGGCATCGCCCGCAACCGCGGTGAGCACGAAGTGTTTCTGGTACTTAACGGCATGCTCAGCGAGAGCATCGAGAATATCCGCGCCGCCTTCGTCGGGTTGTTGCCGCAGAGTCATATCCGCGTATGGTACGCAGAAGGTCCGGTGAGCGATCGTGACCCTGGCAATACCGCGCGGCGGCAAGTGGCAGAATTGATCCGCCAGGCCTGCATCGATGATCTGCAACCCGACGTCGTTCACGTGACCAGTGCCGTAGAAGGTTACATCGACGATGCCGCCATTGGCAGTCCAACACTGGATACCGGTGCAGTGGTAAGTGCGACGCTGTACGACCTCATCCCTCTGGTCAGCACCAAGCAGTATCTGGATCCCAACCCCGGCTACAAGCGGCACTATCTGGAAAAGGTAGAAGCGTTCAAACAATACGATCTGCTGTTGTCGATTTCCGAGTTCGCTCGGGATGAAGCGCTATCACTGCTGCCGCTGAACGAGTCTGACATCGTCAACGTATCGACTGCGGCCGACGATGTGTTCCGACCTATTTCACTGAGTCTCGACGAGCGCGCGGCCGTCGTGAAGAAGTTTGCTCTGAATGACAAGTTCGTACTCTATTCCGGCGGCGCCGACGATCGTAAGAACTTGCCGCAACTGATCAAGGCGTTCGCCAACATCAAGGCGGAGCTGGGCGATATCCAGCTGGTGTTCGCCGGGAAGATGCCCGAGTACCACATCAACAGCTACAAGACGCTGGCGCGCGCACAGGGCCTGGGTAATTCGGATCTGATCTTCACCGGTTACATAACCGACGAAGAGCTGGTGGCGCTTTACAGCATGTGCCGACTTTACGTGTTTCCTTCCTGGCACGAGGGTTTCGGTCTGCCTCCTCTGGAAGCCATGAAGTGCGGAGCACCGGTAATCGGCGCGAACACTTCCAGCGTTCCGGAAGTGATCGGCTGGAAGGAAGCAATGTTCGATCCATTCGAAATTTCGGCCATCGCCAGAAAACTGCGTCAGGCACTGGTGGACGATGAGTTCCGCGCAGCACTGGCCGCGCACGGGCTGGAACGCTCTCAGGCATTCTCTTGGGATCGCAGCGGTAAGGCAGCCATAGCGGCGTTCGAGATGGCGTTGGAGCGCTCGGACAAACCTGCAGCAACGGCAACCACACAGATCGACGCCACTCAGGCATTGGTAGATGCTTTGGCGGCGACCGGGCACCTGAGCAACAGGGCAGTGGACGTTTCGCTCCTTGCCAAGGCCATCGACTATTCGATTCAGGGCGTCAGCGAGAAACCAACCCTGTTCGTTGATATCTCTGAGCTGTGCAAGCACGACGGCAAGAGCGGCATCCAGCGCGTGGTGCGCAGCATTCTTCTGGAATGGCTGACCAACGCCCCAGCAGGCTACGTCGTCAAGCCCGTGTACACAAAAGCCGGTGAGCCGTTCTACCGCTATGCGGCCAAGTTCACCACGATGTTCCTGGGCAAAGAAGCCAGCGAAGCCGAAATCGACGAAGCGATAAGCTACCGCGCCGGCGACGTCTACATCTGCCTGGACCTGCTGATGGATGTACTGCCTCACAAACAGTCCTACCTCGATACGATGCGTGCGCATGGCGTCAGCATCTTCTTCGTAGTCTACGACTTGCTCATCCTGCAACTGCCGCATTGCTTCGTGGAAAGCCTGCAGGCGCACTACATCAAGTGGATTAACGCCGTCGCGCATTACGACGGTGCGATGTGTATTTCCCACGCGGTGGCCGACGAGCTGCGCGAGTGGTTGGTCGAGAATGCGCCAGAGCGCAGCCGGCCTTTCCATATAGGCGCATTCCACCTGGGGGCTGACATCGATCAATCGATGCCGTCCACTGGCGTGCCTGAAAGTCCGGGGTTGCGTATCGAATCCCTCAGTCCTTCCCCCAGCTTTCTCATGGTGGGCACGCTTGAGCCCCGTAAAGGTCATGCACAGGCTCTGGACGCCTTCGAACTGCTATGGAAGGCAGGTCATAACGCGAACTTGATCATCGTAGGCAAGCATGGCTGGCTGGTCGACGAGCTGGCGGCGCGCCTGACCGGGCATGCGGAATTGGGTAAACGTTTGCTGTGGCTGGAAGGTGTGAGCGATGAATACCTCGAGCACCTCTACAACGAGGCCGACTGTTTGGTGGCTGCTTCCTACGGCGAAGGTTTCGGCTTGCCCCTGATCGAGGCAGCTCAGTACAACCTGCCGATCTTCGCGCGAGATCTGGCGGTGTTTCGCGAAGTGGCGGGGGAGTATGCGTACTACTTCGAAGGGACCGAGACTCAGGAGATCGCAGATAGGCTGGCTGACTGGTTGGCCCTGTATCAGGAGAGCAAGCATCCGCGTTCCGATGAAATGCCATGGCTGACGTGGAAACAAAGCGCTCAGCAGCTGATTGATGAACTGGATCGCGTAGCTGAGCGGTGAGTCTTGAGTAAGGGCGGAAGACCCAACCCTTGACGCGGATCAGTGAGTCGATAATGGCGCGGGCGGGGCAGGGAAAAACGGCGCAAGAGCCGCGGTGTCCGCGACTGAGGGCATGACCTCCCCAAACCAGTCGTATCAAGGTATTCTTGCGCGCTGGTTCAAGCCCTGCTTGAGCGTTGTGGCCACGCGCTAAAGGTTAGTAAAAGGCTTTTTTGGTCGGGTCCGGTTCCTCTCGACATCCGGCGAGACGTTTTTTAACCCGGCTTCTCACGTAAGCCGGGCAGCTATCACCTGCAAAGATGGAGTGATTGCCGATGACACTGAATGGAGTTGGAAATGGTAGTAAATGATGTGAAGGTGGCCGTCGTCATCCCGAGCTACAAGGTGAAGGCACACATTCTAGGTGTCATCAAGAGCATCGGGTCCGAGATTCAGACCATCTATGTGGTGGACGACTGCTGCCCGGAAGGGTCCGGCGATTTCGTTGAGCTGCATAATCAGGATCCGCGCGTCGTAGTCCTGCGCAATCCTGAGAACCAAGGCGTTGGCGGCGCGGTGATGACTGGCTATCAGGCCGCCCTGGCCGACGGTGTAGACATCGTTGTGAAGATCGATGGTGACGGGCAAATGGACCCAACGTTGATCGAAAGCTTCATTTCTCCGATCTTGCTGGGTGATGCCGACTATACCAAGGGCAACCGCTTTTACGATCTGGAAAAGATTTCGGCCATGCCGAAAATGCGGCTGTTCGGAAATGCTGTTCTCTCGTTCATGACCAAACTTTCGTCTGGTTATTGGGATCTGTTCGATCCTACCAATGGGTTCACGGCCATTCATACCGATGTGGTGCGTCACTTGCCGTTCAACAGAATCAGCCGTCGATACTTCTTCGAAACTGACATGCTTTTCCGGCTCAATACCCTGAGGGCTGTCGTCGTCGATATCCCTATGGATGCCAAGTACGAAGACGAAGTCAGCAACCTCAAGATATCGAAAGTGGTCGGCGAGTTTTTGTTCAAGCACATCCGTAACTTCGGAAAGCGCATTTTCTATAATTACTACTTGCGAGGAATGTCGCTGGCTTCGCTGGAGCTCCCGATCGCCTTGGTACTTCTGGTCTGGGGCGGTGGTTTTGGCATATCGCACTGGATCGAATCCATGAACACCGATATCCCGACGCCAGCAGGTACGGTAATGCTGTCGGCGCTGCCGGTGATCATCGGAGTGCAACTACTGCTCGCCTTCATCGGTCATGACATCGCCTCAGGACCGAAGCACCCATTCCATCGGACTCGCAAGAAAGTGAAGGTCAAACCGCGGGAAGAGCTTCAATGATCTACTTCGTAGCCATACTGTGCGTATTGGGCATTGCGGGTGGCCAGATTCTGTTCAAGTTGAGTGCCGCATCGTTGCATCGCTCGGGCAGCATTTTCGATACGCACACCTTGATGACGCTTTTCACCGCCTTTGCGTTGTATGGCATCACAACCATCGCCTGGGTTTGGGTCCTGCAGAAGATCGATCTAGGCAAGGCTTATCCCCTGATGGCCATGGCCTTCATCTTGGTGCCTATCGGTAGCCATTTCGTGTTTGGCGAACGCTTCAGTGTTCAGTACTTCATCGGTGTAGCCTTGATCATGGCGGGTATTGTCGTCGCTTTGAAAGGTTGATCCCACGGGGTCCACGGATCCCGTCGTTTACTCATTCAGTTTAACGGATGCGCATTCAGTGGAAGCCACCGGTCACAGTAACTCTCCTATAAAAACATTGGCCAGACTTGCACTCATCGTAATGGCCATGTGTTTCTTCCTGTATATCCAGTTCCGGGTGCAGATCGGTAACGGATTCAGTACGCTATATGGCGATAGCTACGATTCGGCAATTGTCGTCGCGATACTCGAGCATTGGTCGAATGTCTTTAGGGGCAGCTCCCAATGGTCACAACTGTATTATTTCTACCCTTACAAAAATACGCTTGCTCAAACCGATGGCTATTTCCTCATCGGGATCATTTATTCAATCATCAGGCAGTTCGGACTCGACCCTTTCATTTCTTCCGAATTTTCCAACATGACCGTGCGTGCCATAGGCTATCTAGGGTTCTACTGGATGATACGCAGCGTTTTTCGGGTGGGTTATGGATGGGCTATTTTCTCGGCAGGGCTGTTCCTGATAGCTAATAATCTAACTGTCCATGGTACTCGTGTGCAGCTGGCAACGCTGGCTTTCGCGCCCTTTGTAGCTGTGTTGCTGAACAAGGCCTATACGAGTTTGATGGCCCGTCGGCGCTTATCGCTCTTGGGCTGGGGAAGCGGCGCAGGCGCAGCGTTAGGCGCTTGGGCAATCACATGTTTCTACATTACATGGTTCTTCCTGTTTTTTGCCCTGGTTCTTTCTGTAGTGCTGTACGTGTCCGCCAGCGCGACGCAACGTTCTGCATTGTTGGAAGTAGTCAAAGAGCAGAGGCTGGCGCTGCTTGCCATCGCAATGGTGGCGGTTGTTTCCATGCTGCCTTTACTGAGCGTGTATCTGCCCAAGGCCGCAGAGTCGGGCGTGCGGCCTTACGAGTCTGCACTAAACTTCGCCGTTACCTTGCCGGGCATTTTGCAGGTCGGTGAGACCAACGTGATGTTCGGCCATGCTTACACGCGGTTTCTCGCTTGGGCACAGCCTGGCTATCAGCCCATGGGGGAGTATTACAACACCGGTGTAGCTCCGATTCTGTTTGTGTTCTTTTGCCTGGCGGTAGTGACGAGTTACGCACGCAGGCAAGGTGGCTCTGTCAACAGATTGGTTTGGTCTGTCGCTGTGGCCACGATCATCACATGGCTTTGCGTGATCAAGGTAGGCACTTTCAGCTTGTGGTATTTGGTCTATCACACGGTTCCAGGTGCCAAGGCACTGAATGTGATTGGTGCGTACCAGATCTTTCTAATCTTTCCGATCCTCGTGGTTGTCACTCTGTACTTGGAAAAATGGATGCCCCGTTTTTCGAGCGTGACTCTGATTTTGATCGGCATAGTATTGGTCGTGGAGGAGCTCAACGATGCGTACATCGTACTGGATCGCCAAGCAGAGGTTGAAAAGATAACTGGACTCGTTGGAGCACCACAGCAGTGCAGCTTTTTTTATGTTAGCAGTTGGGGTGATCAGGTAACCCCTACAGCAAAAATCTATGCACATAATGTGAGTGCGATGATCATAGCCGAGCTTCTGAGGATGCCTACGATCAACGGTTTTGCGTCGTTCAACCCTCCGGACTGGAATTTCGCCAATCCAGACAGCGACGACTACGACAACAGGATGCGCAGTTATGCCTACAGTCACCAGATAAACCGCGTGTGCAAGCTGGATCTACCCAGCAAGCAGTGGCAGTTGATTGTCCCTTAGCGTTTTCAGGATCGTGTCGATCGATAGGATTCAAATCGTGTGTCGCCCCAGCGAGCGTAGATAGCGCTGTGCTGGACGCTCAAGGTGTCTGTGACAAAGTAGACTCAGTGGAATCAGCACGACGAAGAAAGCCGTCATTGTCCAACCCTGATAGAAAACCGATCGCTCAAAGCCTAAACCATCGGTTATCAATGCGAAGACAATCTGTAGTGGAAAATGGATAAGGTATGACGAATAGCTGATGTCTCCGAGTACTGCGGAAGATCGCAGTACATTCGGCCAGTGATGGCCCATCGCTGCTAGGGCAGCAATCGTCGTTGGAAAGCACAAGCACATCACCGCGTTCGCATTTACTTCCCCAGATGTGGCAATGTAAACCCATGTAGCCAAGCAAAGCAGAGTCATCGTAACGCAGGCATTGCCGCTACTCATCTGTCGCCGTGCGGCATCAAATACTCCATACGTGATGCCGCCTATGTAAAAGCATAATACACCACTGCCTAACTTGTATTGCTCAGGGTAAAGATACCATCCCAGCGCACAGGCAGCGATGGCCAGTGGGTACTTGAACCTTCCTATTAGGCACATCAGGAAGAACGATAGGTAAAGCAGCATCTCGACTGACACCGACCAGATCGGAGCGTTGAATGACCACCCCTTTTCGAAGCCCCATGCAGGGATGAGCAGAATGTTCAATAGTGCGTGGTAACCATCGTTGGCCTGATAGACAAAGTAAGTCGAGTGCACTGCGACATAGATCCACTGCAGCGTTGCGACTAGCACGAAGGTGGCAATGTGAAGTGGATAAAGACGACTGAAACGGTCAACTGCAAAACGTCTAGCGCTTATCGTTCGCCTTTCGATGCCAGTCGAAAAAAGCCAAAAAAAGACGAACCCGGAAATCGAAAAAAATAGCTGCACGGCAAGACCGCCATAATGATAAAGCGGTGCGAATAGCTGAAAGAAAGGCTGATTGCTTATGACATAGCCAGCGGGATTATCGCCGACATAGAAAAAATGTTGCCAATGCCAAAACACTACACAAAGCGCTGCAATACCGCGCAGCGCATCCAACGTGTATAGCCTAGTGGGGGGAGGGGTAGGATTGATCATGAAGGTCCGAAAAGATCCACCAACGTTTAGGGGGGCTACGATGAACTGGCCAGAAAACCGTCCGACCACGCGGAAGGTATGAGCTAATCTGCCATACCTTCCACTTCATACGGAGTCAACGGTCACTCAACGGGCCTAATGACTAGGTGCTCAATGCCAATCCCCAATGGGCGGCCGTCTTGGCTTAATGCCAACTGCTTCGGGGACGTGGGTAACGGCACCTTAATGAGCAATTCGTCAGCCCTTGTCGGATTTGCGATCTTGAGTGCATGTGTCGCCATACCCTCACCGATCTCCACCGGATAGTGAACGCCACCTATTTCAACATCAAACGATTGACCGGCATTAGGGCCAAACGCCTTTGCTGTCAGGGTTAGCTCGAAGACCGGAGGCAGTGCTTTCTTAAAGCTGATTTCGACTTTGGACTCATCGGACCATGTGCCCCAGGGCTCCGGATCTGACAGCCCGGTGACGGCTTCTACTGAACTGGGCAAAACACCTGTACGCAGATCGATAGCCAGCGGGTAGAGGGCGGGTATTTTCTTGGCAAGTGAATAGCCATTGAATCTCATGACATCGAAGTCGCCTTTGGCGAGATTGACATCCCCGACGATCAGAATCCACTTCTTGTCTGGCGCTGTTTGAGCTGCTGTATACGTCGTCCCTGGGACGTAGGATAGGTCGGGACCGGCATTCAGGTCTTCTATATAAAACAAGGTACGCAAGATCGACGCCGGGTTGTCACCTACCACCAACAGATGCGGAAACTCGGAAGCTGGCAGATAGCTTCGAGCGAATAAGCCAGCTTTGTCGAAGGCATCTGGCTCGATACGCTGCCGGATCTCCTTGTTATTGCATACCGTGCTGGTAAGGACCGCCAGTGGAAGATAAACAAACAGGAAAAAGCGAACACCGGTGTCTGCGGCTCTGTACCAGGTGATCACTGCGATGGCTGACAAACCTGCCAGGATCATGAACACAACATCGTTCAAGGCGTAGCCGCGCAGTTCCGGGTTGTCGATGAAACTCACCGTAAACGGCTGCATTTTGTTGACTGCGGCATAGCCAATAACTGCAACCGCGAGGATTACCAGGGCTAATCTGATGTACTTAAACTGCGCGGTGTGGGCCACGCCCATCTGAGAGCCAGCAGCGATGAACAGCAAAGGAAAGAGGAAATCATAGTAGCGCATATGCAGCCTGAATGCCGTTTCGATCGCATTGCTCCCGGCAACGGATGCCGAGAACAGCGCGACGATAGCAATCAGGTTCATGAACAGCATCAGCGTGCAGAAGGCTACGCGGTCCTGGGCCTGCAGCGGCTTACAAGAGAGTGCCCTGAGTGCGCCAAGCACGACGATCACGACCGCTAGCCCGAACATCAAGATATTCGCAAGCAAATGGCCCTCGACGATCTTTGGGGCAGCCAGAAAGATGTCGATGTAGCGCTGTAACGTAGTAGCGTTAGATTCAAGCGTGGAGCTGTAGAAGCCACCAAATAGCGTCAAGCCTGCTTTGCCGGCCAAGAGGAAGCTAATGATGAATTTTGTCGCGAAAAGGCTACCCAAAAAGGCTGCTATAGCTGCAGTGCATTGGCGTACCCAGTTTTCTGCGCATTTATAGGTGAAGAACACGATGCAGACACAGAATGCCGGTACCGCGAAGAGGGCATGAGGTTTGATCAGCGACGAACATCCGACGATGAGACCGAAAATTGCCCACTTGCGGAGCGGCGATTGGGCGTTCAAGCTGAGAAAATACGCGATGCTCACCCAGAACGAAAAGAAGAACAGCGCCTCTGGCATGAAATACGCCGTATAGCTGTTGATCGGTCCAAGCATGCTTACCGCGACTATAAGCAGCGACACACCTGCACCGCAGCAGCGACGTGCCGTTAGGTAGATGAACGGAGCGGCAGCGACGAAGAAAAACGTGTTGTAAAGCTTGGTACACGCCATGAAGCCATCGCCACATACCAACGTTGACTTGAAAACCAGCAAGTACAGGTAGTTCGGGATAGAAGCTCTTGAGAAGGGCAGCAAGCGCGCCATGGAGCTGTAGGTGTACTCGTCGCCGAGGACAGTGGGGTAGATGCCGCTGGAACGAAGCATCAGCAGCACGAAGGTGACCACCATGATGGCCAGCAATACGGTGGCTGCGCTCACGCGTGAGCTTTTCGGTATTTGCATCCCTTGACTTTCCTTTAAGTGGTGCTTGATCGGGGTTGGGTGGGTGAGGCTTGGATGGCAGGTCTCAACCACACATTTACGAGAGCGTAGTAGGCCATCAGTGATATGAGCTCAAACGGTCCATACGAGAGCGACAGACCGGTGAAGACCTCCAACCTAGCATGACAGCGGTTCGCCATTGAATGAGCGCAGTCAAGAGAGTTGGTTGCTTGAAGGGATATTGGCTCACGGCAAGGGCCTACCAATAAATCGCGGCGAATCATGACCGGCGAGGAGGGTCACGATGTTCAAAGCTGTTGAGTGGGGCGAATTCATGCGCGGGAGTATAGCCAATTGTGAGACGCAGGCGGAGAAAACTGTTCTTTGCCGAGGCCACAGAGACAATGACTCGTACTGGAAATCGGTAGGCCAGAGGATGGAAAAATGTAGAAGATAGGGTCGTAAGAGAGGCAGCCCCTAAGATCTGCGAATAGTGCAAGCATGAATGTAATAGTCAGCGAAAAATACACACTTACGGCATGGCGAAAATGAGCATGAAGGTGGTTTTTACTGTCAGCGACATCTAGAAATGCCACTGACAATTGCGCGGCCAAACAGGCTATAGTTTAGTCTTGTCCAAATAGATCTCTGGTATAAACTCTGTCTATGACATCAGCTAGATCAGGTGAGAGTCTATTTGCAATGATCAAGTCTGCTTGAGACTTAAATAGCTCAAGGTCATTGATGACCCTTGAATTAAAAAACGAACCATCTTTAAGTGCTGGTTCATATATTATCACGTCGATGCCTTTGGCTTTGAGTCGCTTCATTACACCCTGAATCGACGAAGCCCTGAAATTATCAGAGCCAGTCTTCATCGTGAGTCTGTAGATGCCAGCGCACTTAGGTTTCAGCTTAATGATAGAATCGGCGATATAATCCTTTCTGGTGCTATTTGCATCAACGACCGCCTTGATAAGATTATTAGGAACTGCTGTGTAATTCGCAAGTAATTGTTTGGTGTCTTTAGGTAAGCAGTATCCGCCATAGCCAAAAGACGGATTATGATAATGCAGGCCAATCCGCGGATCTAAACCTACACCTTGAATTATATTGCGCGAGTCTAGTTTTTTGATTTGAGCATAGGTATCGAGCTCGTTGAAGAAGGCAACACGCATAGCGAGATATGTGTTTGCAAATAATTTGATCGCTTCGGCTTCGGTTGATTCGACAACAAGGGTAGGGGCGTCACCGCGCTCAGTGGCATTTAGGATAATGTCTGCAAATAAATGTGCAGAAGGTCCCTTACCCCCGACTATAATACGAGATGGAAACAGATTGTCATGTAGTGATGAGCCTTCTCTTAAGAACTCAGGTGAAAACACGATATCTGCGGACGGATAACGAGTTTTCATTTCTTCAGTGAAGCCGACAGGCACGGTGGATTTTATAACTATAATCGCAGTAGGACATATTCTGAGAGAGTCAGAAATAACCTGCTCCACGCTGCTTGTGTCGAAATGATTGAGTTCCGGGTCGTAGTCGGTTGGCGTTGCAATGATTATGAACTCTGCATTTGCATATGCGTGTTGCGGACATGTAGTTGCGGATAGTCGCAAATCTTCATTTGCGAAAAAATGGTTTATATCCGGGTCGATGACAGTCGACGATTTGCTGTTTATAAGATCGACTCTTGATGCTGAAATGTCGTAAGCGATCACATTGTGATGACGGGCTAACATGACTGCATTCGCAAGTCCAACATAACCTGTGCCAACTACTGTAATGTTGGTAGCTTTCATTTAGAAAAAATCCGGACGAGTTGGTTTGTTCAGCCATTTGTCCATGACAGAGCCGACATCTATTGCAATACCGCCACGAGCTTTTATTTCCAAGCTATAGAGCTTGCCAAGTATGCCTCCACCTACAAGACATACGAGTCCGGTGAAGTCGACCGTATTGATTGATTCTAGGGTTTGATAGAAACCATCGGGATAATGTTGGCCTTTAACAGAGTTTTCACCAAGCAAATGTGCGCGTGACGGCTCACCTGGGACAGGGATGTAGAGAACGTCGAGAATGCCAAATTTCAATTGCATAAGTTGGGCGGTTTCAGGGTGGCAAGAAATAATCGCGATTCGATCAAGATTGCATAGAAACTCTAAAAAGTCGGGATGGTTTGATAATTCATAATGCATCAGTTGAGTGCACAGTGACATCTTCTCAAGAATTGCGGGGTTAGCAGCTAGTAATTTCACTACGTTGACGGTGCCAGGAAGCCCCCGAAGGCTGCCGATAGCGTGCTCATGTTCCAACCATGTCAACGGGGGAATCCCCAAAATATCAGCTTCACCTAATCGGAACGCCAGGTTATGCATAATTGACAAAAAGCTGTATCGATGGACAGCAACCTCCTCTCCGTACCATATATTCCAAAATTCAGTCCTATTGATACTTCGCATGGTATGATAAAGAATCTCATCTGCTTTGTCGTGATTCAACCAAGTGCCTTCCCCATCGCCGAGTCTGATGAATGCGAAACCCTCTCGGTTATGAAGCGCCTCTCGCATACGTTGTATGACGTCCTCAACGAAAATCCAGCCCTCTGACTGCTTGACTATTTGCTGATGACCTTCTTGGATACTAGCTATGGGATGCAGCTTTCTAAATCTCCTGAGTTCATCAAGTGCGCATACTCTCTCGATGATCAATTCGTGCGAAAAATCGATAATTGATATAAACTTGAAATAATCTTTGTCGTTATCATCCAGTATGACGAGCGTAAGTAGCTTATGGATGGTATCTATTTGCCCTGGGTTGCGGGTTAAAGCATGTTCGAGACACTGTCTGAGATTTAGTGAATCTTTTCTTATTTCATAAATGAGAGCGAGTTCATAATAGCCTTGCCACTCGAGGGGCATAGACTTGCATGCGAGAACCAGAGCTTTTTCAGCTAGTTCAAAATTTCCGTCGTTCCGCCATTGTACTCCTTGTACAAGGAGTGCGTTGTATTCTTCGATGCTGCTGAGAGTATTGTCCATAAAATTCTTCAGATGATGTTGAACGGTAAGTGCTAGAAATCTTTTTCGAAAATCACATTACACGGGATAGCTATATTGCGTAAGCCTAGCTGTGTACTAATCTCAGCCATGGAATCTAGGCTAAGCGGGACGTCGGAAGACTGTTCAGGGCAGTGTGATCTCACGCGCTTATAGGTCTCAGTGCGTATTGAAAACATCCAAGAGCTAATAGATTGTGCAGTTTTCGCAAGCTCAAGTTGTCCAAATGCATTGTCGGGGGGGGGGGTTTCTTTTAGGCTGCTTTTGCATTGGCGAGTGTCACCATAATGCAATAGGTCTCCATTGCTATTAAGAATTCGCGGAGTTACAAATCCAATTTCTTTACGGTTAGCATGGCTGGTCAGAGTTTTAAACCAATGAGGATAAGCAGCATGGCGAGTGACGCTAGAAGAGGAATAAATTACTATGCCGTGTTTGTGATGATAGAGTACCTCATCAAGGATTTGAGCAAGTGATTTGTTGGGCGAGACGTGATGCAGCATCACCTTAAATAAGTTAAAAAGGACAATATCTGCAATAGCTTTCCCAGGTGAAGAGCATTGTACTATGTGAATTTGTATGTTGTCTCTGAGTCCGATAGGGAGGTCCTGCAAGAGTTTCAAAGTGCCGTAATTTATGACTTTAGTACTAATTATTAATATGTATTTCTGCTCCCGTGTGCTGTTTGATGGTTTGAACTGCATATACTGGCCATCGTGGCTAAACTTAATTTTTCCGGATTCTCCCATAGCCCGGATATGACTATAAATAGCCTTCCGCATAGCGATTTTTGCGTAGGCCTTTGTACTTATCGAAGACGCCGTAGAAGTCCTTAGCGCTCTCCAGTGGTAGAGGACTTGGTTGATATGAACTATCTGCTGTTGTGAGGCATTGCGTGTGACTCTAAGCGCAAGATCATAGTCTTGGGCTCCTTCATATCCCCGCCTAAACCCCCCGATCATTCGCACCAAATCTGTTTTATACACACCAAAATGACTAATATAGTTTTGGCTGTACATAAGCTCCGGATCATAGCCGGGCTTGAAATATGGGTCATATCTCGCGCCTGTACCATCGCATTTGTCTTCATTTGTATATAAGAGCACGGCTTTTGGATTAGACTGAATAGCGCCTACTACATGAAAAATGGCATCTTTATGCAAAACGTCGTCGTGATCAAGTAACCCGATGTATTCGCCCTGTGCGAGAGCGAGAGCGGCATTCGTAGCCTCACTAATGTGTCGGTTTTCTGCCATAAAAACACAGGAGATCCGCGGATCTGATTGACTATATTGCAGTAGGAGAGATTTCAGCTTGACACAATTGGAACCATCATCTGCAATGCAGAGCTGCCAGTTTTGATAACTTTGGTTCAGCACAGACTCTATCGCTAGAGATAGGTAGTGGAGATCAGACCGGTAGGTTGGAAGGAGTATTGATATGCAAATCGTAGATGTCAGTTGCTGAGAGGATTTGTCTAGCTGGAATAGGTAGGAGTCTAAGTCTGACGCACGTTGCTTTTTTAGATATGAGCTACCCGCATTGAATTTGGCTGGTCCAGCTGTCAGGCTAGCTCCAGTCTTTTGGTCCAATACCAAAACGTCTACGATATCCCGTAAGCAATCTGATGGCGATAATACGAACTGAAAGCCACACCTACTATCGGCCAGCCCCGCAAGTTCAACGTCAGGACGCTCTATGTCTGTGAAAACAGTGCCTACAGCGATGCCATCTACTTGAACGACTAAACCTAGATCTTCTTTGGATGCTGGGAGGTGGGTTGCCCAGCCTCGTACAACCCCATCCCAACCAACGGAGAATGCTCCAACTATTTTTATGTTAGGTCCATGTTGATAAGTTGCAGGGGAGCCGGTAATTGCTTGAAGTCCTTGAGAATCATCTGCAAAAAATACACTTACCGTAAATGACTCTGCCCGCAAATACGTATCGGGAATTTTGAACGAAAAGCCATGATGTCCGTCTCCAATGCCTGACGCCACCAGGTCTGATCGGAACTGCCGCGGCTTCAAGGAGCCAACACGCTTCCCATCTATCAAAAAAATTAGTCTTGGGGCTTTAACGGAGTTCAGTCGATCTAACGCCCAACCCGTGATGCGCCCATCGGCGTAGCCATCTAGATGACCCCAATAAGATCGTTGCTGTTTAATCACCCGTTGTCTCGCCTCCATGAAGAATCTGGCCATAGGTTTCGACCACCTTATCAACTTGAATACGAACTGTGCGGATCTGCTCCTTTGCATGTTTTGGAACTTTAGGTGGAGTACCTAATTGGTCGAGTTGGTGGCACACTTCGATTAACGCGTTTAATGCTGGAGGAATCACCACTCCTGTGACGCCTTGGACAACATCCTCGCCGATGCCTCCTATATTGGAGGCTATTACCCAAACGCCAGCCGCAGTAGCCTCGCGCGTCACGAGGCCAAAGCTTTCAGGCCAAATCGACACAGCAACCAATACGTCCATTTGCGCGTAAAGGTCTTCAATCTTTTCTTGCGGAACCTTTCCGATGTATTTCACCGGAACTGTACCCCACATGTCTTTCGCAACATGATTTGAGGGTACGGAATGATCGACCACTAACGCTTCGAGATTTTTATAAGGTAGCGCAAGAAGAGCTTGTTTGAATATATGATAGCCCTTATGTTCCGCCATTCCTCCAATATGGGCAATACAAATTTTATTCGTGTATGACGTAGCTCTTTTCTTCCATTCGCGTGAATTGATGCCATTAGGATTCGGAACTGTATTTATTACACCATTATGATTGTAAATTTGTTCAAACGCTTGTGAGACAACTTGCACAGAAGAAGCTTTGCTCAAAAGACTTTTGAGATGCGTGCGCCGATTAAGCGACTCTTGTGTGGAAACTCCCTCGGGCGTTAGCAGTGGAGCAAATACGTCAGGGTGGCCATCTTGATAAACATTAGATTCCCGATCCATCAGGAACTGATAGTCTGATATCCACCAAGCATCATGTATAGTTACTATGTATGGTATAGACATCGCTATAGTCGCTTCAACAATGCCCGATCCCAGTCGTTGAATACAATGGAAATGCACAATATCCGGCTTTTCCAGCTCTAGAAATTTCGAGAATAATTCTCCCATCACTGGATCGTAGGGGTTCCAGTCCATATTGATTCTGTAGACGATGCCTGCACGGTACACCCTTACACCTTCATGAAGATAGGTGGTTAAGGTGTGCGGTTTTTGAGAACCGTGATCGCTGGTAAAAACAACGAGATCATAATCCTCCGCATAACCCTTGCGAAGCAGATCGAAATTATCCATCAAGACACGTGTAGCCCCTCCGATAGACTGGGGAGCAAAAAATACATTTACGAGTGCTATTTTTTTCTTAGTGCTCATGACGGGGATCTTTCACTGCGCTGATTATTGACAGACGTTTGTAGCTCGACCAATAGGTCAAGCGTACTTCTCAGCTGTTGAGACATTTTTGGAACTCCGTAATCTTTCACGACGCGCCTATATGCAGCGTCGCCAATGCGGTGACGCAATTCAGGCGAGCGCACCAGCTGCTCAAGCTTTTCATACCAATGTTCAAGGTCAAAAGCGATTAATCCGTCTTCACCCTCATTTATAACATCTATGTAGTTCTGTGTCGGGCTGACAACGGATGGTATGCCGTAGATTGCGGCCTCGAACCATTTAAGCTCGCTCTTGGAGTCAGTTAACGCGTCTGGAATAAGTACCGCGAGATTGATGTCGGCGGCTGAAAGATAAGACCAATACGTTTCCACGGAATCAGTAAGGGGGATTTGTACGATTCGATCAGAAAAAAGCTTTAAAAACTCAGTTGGTAAATTTAAGTAACCGACGATGACGAGCCTTGTCACCGTGTGTTCGCTCATCAGCTTTTTCAAGCCGGGAAGTGCGGTTTCGATAAAATCGCTATTGTGCGCTTTGGTGCCGCTGCCATAGAAGATATTGACATGGTCACGATTGATTTTCTGGGGCGGAGGTCCTGGAATCACGTTTTGCTTATCTAAAGCGTTCCGATGTAGGAAGCATCGGCCTGATGTGACTAGTTTGGCGAGCTCATTTACTAATGGTTGTGTGGATCCAATAGCATAATTGCAGAGCTTAGCAGCTGCCCTGTAGAGACTCATTCCTTTTACAAGATCTTTGTACTCAGCTTCGCTAATATATCCCCCGTATGTTTCTATGGGCGGTGGATATGCACCATCAAAAATAAGATCATCTGTTTCATACACCACTACTTTGCCCATAGCTTTAGCGGTTGAAATGACTTTAACTACATTGGGGAGCGCAGGTGCTCTATAGAAAATACAAATATCATGCAGAGCGATTTCCTGCAGTGCCAGATCGGCATCCACCCACGAGACCGCGGTTGCGCTGTATCCGGCTGCCTCCAGCTGTTCAAGCTTTTGATGAATACGGTATCGTTTGCATTGAGGTAGGAAGAAATCTCCCACAATAAGAACCTTTTCCGAATTAAGCGCTCCTTCGTACCGTCGCTTCGATTTCCCAATAGTCAGTGTTGAATATAAAGCATCGATAACCTTAGCTGTTTCAAAAACGGTATCTATTATTTCAGATCTTTTGTTTTGATGTAAATAAATATCAATTTGTTTAGATGCTTCAGTCCATAGCGTATCAACGATCTCGCCAATATATTCTTCTATCAGCTTTGGATCTGTGAGATTGTCGATCGCTGAAGAGCATATGCTCACTGTGATTGCCGCAGTGCTGATATTTTTGGCTGCGCATCTCAAGGCGTTGATATATGCCCACTCTGAACAGTTTCCATTTGAAACTGCCTTCAGGTATTTGCTCATCGCCCTGGAATATAATCCAGCGCGGTAGTATATATTGCCTAGATGCTCTAATGTGAATGTATGGCTGGCAAACTCAAGTAGTCCGATGTAGATTTCATGTGCCCTATCGAGATTTCCCAAGTGCTCGTAATGATTGCCGATTTCATAGTAAAAATCAGCGTTGCGCATCGAGTCCTTGGTGACTTTCAGTAGTGGAAGCGATGCGGAGCGGAGGATGTGGGCGATAGTATCCCAATATGGTTTGCTCCATTCACTATTGATTTCTTTGATTTCCTCGAAATCAAGCCAACTCGGAATTTTGCCTATAGGCAAATCTAGGCTTGTCAAATATTGAGTAAGGTTACCGATACGACGATCGGAGCCCGACACGCTAGTTGACCAGTGAGCGAAAGCTTGGCTTGGATCGGCTGATAACCTCAGGGCATCCACGTAGTAGCTGGTATAAAAACTATGCTCATACGCTTTTCCCTCTTTAACCAGCTGGAGGTACGAGATTATGGCAAAGTTTCTGCTCGCCCAAGGTCTGTTACCATCAATCTCATATTCTTTCAAAAAGCTGCGCCAGTCGAAACCCACGGGCAGATCTTGTATGTTGAGATGCAATAAATGCAGCTCATGCTCTAGGGTCGGAGCTCTATGCTCAGCAAAGCCATGCGTTTGCCAATGTCTTTCCAAGCCTGTAACGTCGCTGAGGCTGAGGTCCTCGTAACGAGATCTATAAAAAAGCGTATCAACACAGTTATTGGGTGAAAATATGTAGCTCGACGTGGATAGCGTGACTTTACTAGTCCATTGCTTAATCATCGCACAGTCAGCATGTATTTCCTTTGCAATTCTATATAACTGTTCTGCTTTGGCTTCAAGCCCACTGCGATGCGCGTGCCACGCAAGTAAAATGTATAGTTCTGCGTTTGTTAATGCACTATTGCTAAAGGTATGCTTCCGAACGGGTTGCATCATCAGCTGGTCAATGAATTTATCCCAGTCCCAGCCGAGGTTTTCCGATGCTGCAATTGGGATGATATTTTTTGAATATAGGTAGCCTATAACGTTTGGTTCGAATCCATAGGCTTCTAGCAGTTCGCGTATGGAACCCAAATAGGCGCCATGTTCACTATTCATGAAAAGTGAATTCAAATGCTTATCGTTATATGCGCTAAGTGACTTGTAATAGGATCGCACAAACTGAAAATCTCGGAGCTTTTCGGCTTGCTGTTTCCTTAAATAACTGAAAAGTATATGGTACTGAGATGTGCTGGGCTCTTTAAGCTTGTGATGCTTAGAAACATAGAGATCCCAATCTGTATCCTTAGGGATGGTAGAAAGAGAAAGTCCTCTGCTATTCAGCAGGCTATTGAAGTTGGGTGGCCTCGATGCTTTGTTTTCCTCCCAATTTTCCCTAGCCGCTATATCGTCCAGCTGCGACGCGTCGGGAAACCAAGTTCGATAGAATACAGCATCAAATTGAGTGTGTGTGTTACTACTTGGTAACGAATGTCTATCGTTCATGTTGTCACGTAATGGTGTATTCATCAAAAGGATACTGTCGTTGACTTCAATGGCATGGATCGGCGCCATGGGCTATATTCGCCGTCATTTAGTTCTGCGAATGAATTCTTCATCCTTTCAATCTTTCCATTTCTCGCTGCTCAGTTGAGGTTAGAACTGAGTAGCTGTATCTGATTGAGTTGTTAGTTGGTGGTAATGCTAGACCTGAATATGGCCCAGTCAAATAATCATGAGAAAGAGAGGGGTGATAGAAAGGATCGCTTCTATTGATTACGGACCATTTTCTTATGAAGTAATCTTGCTCTCGCTTTGCTCTACTTCGCCTCTCGGCGCTAATGTCCTTGCCACGGCTTGCAGATTCTGCGTGAATTAGCTTGCTGGAAGCTACCCACAAAATACGCCCTCCAGATTCCGTAATTCTCAAACAGAGATCAACATCATTGAAAGCTACCGGAAAAAGGAACTCATCCATGCCGCGGTGTTTCAAGTACAACTCTCTGGTGAGTAGCATGCAAGCGCCAGTCACTGCACTTCGGCGATGTGTAATCTGATTGTTCCCAAGATAACCGGGATCTCTATCTTCTAGGTTGTTCCCTGCGTGTGCGGCGAGGCCATTGATACCTATAACGACTCCACCGTGTTGAACCATACCATTCGACCAAAGGAGTTTCGCTCCTACCACATCTATGTTGGGACGAAGGCAATGCTTCACCAGTTCGGTGAGCCAGTTGCTATCTATGATTTCAATGTCATTATTCAGTAGGCAGACAAGCTCGCCTGTTGATACCTCGGCGGCCCTGTTATTGACTGCAGGATAGTTGAACGCATGCGGATGTGGCAGCACGCGTACACCCCGTGTTTGTAGTTCGTCTAAATATTGGAGCGTTTCATCCTCGGTGGAATCATTATCAACTATAATAATTTCTAAGTTTGGATAATTGGTGCTTTTCAAAACCCCCTCAACACATGTCCGAAGAAGATCAACCCGATCTCGCGTCGGAATCATAAGGGTCACTTTAGGAAACGTTTGGGGGTGAGCCCACTGAGGAACTAGCAGCGCGGGATAAATGTGATTTGGTTTTACAGTCGAACCGGGCACTAGGTTTTGAACCAGCCACCCAATCGACTTTTCTCTTTTTATGTTTCTTTCAGCCCCAACAGGACTTCTAGGTAGTCTAGTATGCCGATGATAAACTACGCGGGGGAGATGCCCTACGGTAGAGCCTGATGTTTCGCTAAAAAAAGCTAGAGCGCTAACGAAGTCTAACCAGCTGATCCGCGCTGGCTGGGTATTTTTTCGAATGCGCTCGAGAACGCTTTTGATCGCTTCAGTCCGTATCACCGCGCCAGGGGTAAATATGTCAGCGCCTAAAAACAGGTCTATATCCCAAATCGGCTTTAACCATGGCGAGGTACGCTCACCATTTATTCCATCGCAATCACAATCACCATATCCCCAAATCACCCCGTCAGTCATCAACCCCATCAGTTGATCAACTGCGTATGGGGATAATCTGTCTCCAGCCATCACGGGAATAATTGCGTCACACTTCTGGGCCTCAAGCTTATTTATTGCCGCTGTAATGTCATCCTCATGAGTCAGCACAGTGAGAGTAACTTCGACCCGTTGATTCGCAACACTTGATTGAGTGATTGTCTCAAGCGTACTGTTCCCATCGGTAATAATCATTACGCCACATCTAAGCGGTGTACCCTCTACAGCTGGTGCTGGCGCTTGAAATACTTCAAACCACTCTGGATAGTGCTCAAATCCAGCACTTTTGGGAAGTAGTAGTTCTTGGTGGCGCGCTACAGTTGCCAACAAAGTATCACAGTGCGTGTTTAGACGAGTGTGGCCATTTGAGCGTACGAGTGACTCTATACCTTCTGGCCAGCAGCATAGCTGCAGTGGACTACCAGACAGGGGTTGACCTCGGTCGTTGAATACCTCGAGATTATGCAGTTTTCCATCCGCTAACACCCACGGCAAATCAATCTCGAAGCCGTGGTGCCGGCTGGCCTTATAAGCTAGAGCGTGATGCAGATGATCGGCGGTGACTGTGGCCAGGGTGTTGATACCTTCTCGGACCGTCACGGTCACTGCTCGATTCGGATCAGTAGGATCGAATGCCCAGCCACTGACTTTAAGTCCACCGGTATGCCATACCTGTGAAGCCGCCGGTGCTGGATCAGCAGGAGAGGGCGCAGGGAGGTGAACAGTTCCTTCAAGCCATTTCTCTTGATTGGCTATACGTGCTGAGATGGTTTTAGCGTTTGAAAGCCAGCTTTCACGAAGCTGAAGGGCGAAACCATTGAATTCGTCGCCCCCATCCGCCCCTGGATGGAATTCGTTAGCTTTGGCAAAGGCTACGCTATGTCCATCGATGAACACTTCGATCACCAGACGTAGCGCGGGTTTTGAAGGGTCTAGTGCCCAGCCTTGTAGTACGTCGCCGTACAGCCCAGTAATGAGTCCACACATACGAGAGGTTGCATTTTGATCGTTCATAGTTCTGTCAGGCTGCGGGCCTATTTCCTTGATTTATCCATGTGCACGGATCCCGGCGTCGACTTCGACTGAAGGTTCTTGATCCAGTATATAAAGGGGCAAACCATACCGCTTGGTCATGGTTTGGCAATAGGCATCACTTGCCGATTCAGGGTCAAGGCTGATTAATCGTTCGCAACCGCTCAATGCTGCCCATTGAGCATGGTCATGTCCAGATGGAGCAAGCAGGCCTAGTACGGCACCGGTTGAACGAAGCGTCGCTAACGCGGGGCCGTCACCTTCGACGCAGAGCACGTTGGCTGAACGCGTTTTGCGAAGTACCTGCGCGATTTTAAGCCATTTGTGCAGCACGTCGGGTTGGGATAGATCGTCCGCTATTATCGCGCGATGTTCGAGAACGTCTGACGTGATATTCACCTTCTCAATGGAGGGGAGGTCGTCGGCGCTGGAACTGATATCTAATCCACACAGTAGATCCTGTAGTGCGACTGGCACTTGAGCAGTCCCTTTGCAAACCAAACCGCGCACACCATTGTTCAGTAGAGCGGTTATGGTTTGACGGAAATCTGCAATATCTCTAGGCATGCTGTATTCCAGTACTGTCATCAAGGGTGTAGTCATTGCCTTGACGGTGATCATCAGACCAGCTTCACCTTGGCGATACTCGAGTATCACCGGCTCATCGACGGGCACTTGATTGTGGGCATAGAGAGGTATGACACCGTTGCTAGGCAGCCCTCGGTTCTCGAGCCAATCGTATATTTCAGGTAGGCGAGCGCTTTGAAGTGCGTTGCGTGCTGGCCGCAATGGATCTCTCTTACAGAAGGCCTCGTAGTCGGATTCGGCGCTAGGAAACCGCGTACGCAATATTGCGTTGTTGTAAGCCACCCTTAGCGCTTTCTCCTCCTTGAAGGAGACTCCGCCTTTGTGAGCGACGAATACGTTGGGAGCTCCGATATGCCTGAAACCATGCTGACGCGCTCGAAGGCACCAATCGGTTTCTTCACCATAACCACGACTCAGATGCACCTCGTCCAAATAGCCCACGACATCCAATGCACTCCGCTTGATATAGAGGCAAAAGCCGCATCCGGTCTCTAGCTCTACCGCAGGGCTGTCCACTTCTCGAGCTAGGTCATCGATCTTGGCGTGTTCGATGGCATTTGGCATCGGCGCGCTAATGCGGCTAATAGGAAAGCTCATCAGCTCGCCATTGTTGGTAAAGGGGGTAACTGAGGCGATATCGGCCGAGGCGTACGCCTTTGCATGCAGCCGGTCCAGCCAATTGCCTTGGACTCGTGTATCGGCATTGAGCCAGACCACGTCTTGCAAGCTATTGAGTGCCATGCCGCGGTTCATGTTCCTAATGAAACCCAGATTAACAGGATTCTGCACCAGCTTGATCTTACCTTTCCCTGCCAAGACGTTGAGCGCCTTTCGCAAACCTGGAATCGGCGTGGCATCTTCCAGTACTACGATCCGGTGTGGTATGCGATTGAGCTTACGAGCTGCGATCGCGCTGTTGATGCACTCAAGGGTTTCCTCAAGCCCGTCATAGACCGGAATCAGTACATCGACTGACTGAGTTGTACCTGTTCCAAGAACTGCAGGGGGCGGGACGAACGTTGGCATCGCCGACACCGGGCTGCCCAGCAAGCAGGCTCCTGCTGAGAATCTTATGTTCACGGCCCGCGTGGGATTAGGAACCTTGATTCGGATCCCGCCGTGAGTGGCGGGAAGGCCTATGGCAATCAGTAGCGGATGCGCCAGATTTGCCGTCAACGACATCGTTTGCCCGTTGGACTCAAGCTCCAAAGTGGGCACAGCTTGTGGATTGCGTAGATCCACGGCCCAACCCTGAACTTCCTTTTCCTCGGGGCTGTAGCGAACCACGCCAAAGGTAGAAGCGCCATCGGGCTGGGCGAGCAGCAACTTCAACACGAAAGAGAGTTCACTCGCCTCGGTGATATCAGGAAGGTGCGCCAGAATTGATGTGCGCAATTTCTGGGGCGACTCACACTGGCTACGGGCTTGCCACAGAGTCATTCTCAAAGAAAGGTCGTTTGGGTTTTTCTGCCAGGCCGACCACAGATACTCTTTCGCAAGCTTTGGCTGATGCTGAAGAAGAATGCTTCGGCCGACCAAGGCGTGTACGTCTGGTCGATGAGGAAGCAGGTGCGCTGCATTGCTTAGAAAAATAAAAGCCAACTGCGGATCATGCGGCAATGTCCCGATACCTTTCCAGATCAAAGCCTCCGGTCGGTATTCGGACGTTTGCATGGCGCGTTCCAGCGCTGCAGCGGCGAGGTCATGCTCATTGGCCTGACGGTGACGGTGAAAAATGTCCATGAGCGTTTCTCGCTCACGATCAAGGGGTCTGGACATGGGCTGATCGATTCGCCATTCAAAATAAAAAGAAGGGCGACTCTAAAGTCGCCCCTTTTTTCAACATACGCTCAGCCTTTCAGCCGAGCGTATTTTCCGACTTAGCAGGGTGAATTACACCGCGCCGTGCAGCACAACAACGTTGTCGATGTGAGCAATGGCTTCCTGCGAACCGATGATGCCGATGGCAACGTCGGCATGGGTGGCGCCGTTAGCCAGAGCCTCGACCCAGCCTGCTTTACCAGTAACGTCGGCAGCAGCCTGCTCTTCAGTACGACCCAGCGCTTTTACATAGAGGTCGTTCAGGAAGTTGTCGGTCGACTTCTCGGCTGCTTCGGAAGAACCCAGGATGCCAGCGGCAACTTCGGCACGGCTTGCACCGTTCACCAGTTGGCTAACCCACGACGACAGACCATCAGCGTCGGCAGTACGCTCCAGAGCTGCTTGGTACAGAGCTTCGACGAATTCGCCGTTGCTGCTGTCCTGAGCGATGGCTTCTTGCGAAGTAGCGATGCCGGTTACGACGTCTACCAGGGAGCCACCGTTGGCCAATACGCTCAGCCAGTTTTGAGCACCAGCAGTGTCTTCACCGATGCCACGACCCAGCAGGGTGGTGTACAGGGTGTCGATGAATGCGGTGTTGTCGGCGTCGGTGTACTCGGCAGAGTTCAGGAAGTTCTCGGCAATGGTGTTCACCGAAGTGCCAGCATTGACCTGAGTAGTCCACTGCTGAGCACCAGTAACGTCAGCGTCACGGCCGAGGATACCTTCATACAGACGCAGGGCGACAGCTTCGGCATCGTTATGAGCCAAAGCAACGGTGCTCAGAACGCCTTCGCTATCAGTGAAGCTCAGGAATTCAGCGTCGGTGATTGCAGCAGTTTGGCCAAGGCCTTGAGCGCCGTTCAGCGTAACGTTGAAGTTGTTGCCTGCAACGAAGCTGTAGTTGGCAGACGAACCATCCAGCTGAACCACGTCATAGCCAGCGCCAGTGTTGACGACATCAGAATGGTTTACACCGCTCAGAACGATGGTGTCGTTACCAGTGCCGGTGGTGATGACGTTGTTGCCCAAGCCGGCCACTACAGTATTGTTGCCGTTACCAGTAGTGATGATGTCGTTGCCGAAGCCGGCGTCGATGTAGGTGTTCTG
Source organism: Pseudomonas sp. UBA6276 (assembly GCF_002438365.1). Lineage (NCBI taxonomy): Bacteria > Pseudomonadati > Pseudomonadota > Gammaproteobacteria > Pseudomonadales > Pseudomonadaceae > Pseudomonas > Pseudomonas sp. UBA6276. The sequence goes on along the minus strand of NZ_DJUS01000109.1, from coordinate 56,411 downwards.
GTCGCCGGTTACAGTAATGATGTCATCGCCGTTGCCAGTTTTGACCAGGAATTCGACGGCAGTTGCTGGATCAGCGGCAACAGCGGCGGCTGCGATGCTGAAGGCGTTTACAGTCGATGCATCTGCTGCAGCGGCCGCAGCTACGACAGGATTGAATGTAACGTTGAGGTTAGCATTGCTGTCCAGTACGAACGCCTTGGCTGAAGCCAACGAATCAGGAATAGCCAAGTTAACGGTGTCGCCAGTACGACCAGCGATGGTGCCCGTAACGACTTCTGCAGCGGCAGTCTGACCAGTAGGAGTCAGAGGTGCAGAAACGCCATCCCAGCTAGCCAGGTTGACAGTTTCGGTGGTTTCCAGGCTGAGCAACGAACTGATCGCGGCCGCAGTTGCGGACGAGAAATTGGTGCTGGTCAGAGAGGTCTGGAACGTTTCGGACGAAATAGGGCTGTCGTATTGCATGTGTAATTCCTGTTACTTCAGGCCATCTGGCCTGTGCTGCTGATTTTCTGCTTCAGTGCAGAGTTTTCCCAAGGAGACTTATAGCGGGGAGCGTTCATCTTCGTAACGGGATCTATAGAGAGATGCAGCGCCACCAATGGCTCGGTGCCAGTGGGGCCATACATCATCTGGTTGGGCACGACGAGTTGCGGCGAGGAGCCGGAAAACACGATGTGACCTGACAATTCGTAAAGGGAGCGGTTGGGCCCGACGAGGCTGAAACCTGCTGAAATAAGCGGGGATGCCTTACCGCGCGTGCCGGTGAATGTGCCAGCTGCGACGTTTGGACTAGGCCCGGAGCCTGCGACGGTGGATGTGTAGACTAAGTCCACGCCAGCAGGCTTGTTCTCCCAGATGACGCTAAAACCTTCCAAGCGCTTGGTGCCGTCGTGCTCGCCTACCCAACCTTTATTCGATTCCACATCGCCAGCACCTTGTAGATGCGCAATGAGTTTCAAGGACGCGGGCGAAGCGATTGCCTCGATTGCAGGGCTTGGCTCTGGGGTGGCCACAACTGCAAAATTTCGCATGATTGCAGGGGAGGTGTCGATACGATCAATGCGCAAATCGATAGGATCAATCTCGGCATCGAACATATGGTATTCGGTGATTAAAACAGTGGCGACGCCACTTTTGACTCGGGCAACTATGGTGTCTCCCAAGTGGGTCAGCATGTTCTTGCTGACGCCTTCAGCCGGGAAGAAATCAATGGATCCCTTGCCCAATGGTGCTTGCTGTAGGGCGATGCACACCGGTTTATCCACCGGAGGCTGCGAGGCATACCTGAAGATGTACATTCCTGGCTCTAGCAGGGTAACCCGCGAGCTGATTTTCAGGCCATCTAGTGCATGCGAAGGCAGTGACATGAATTCCAATTTCCTGTTGGCTGAAACACACTGTGTCATCTAAAAAACATGACAAGCCCTAAAACAATAACGTGGCCAGTGGCGGCGTCCCTGCGTGCAAGAATGATTGAGCGTAAGGGGGGGGTATGTCAATCACCCAATGTAAAAATTCTTACACGCTCATCTGAAAAGCCGCAGGAGCGGCTGATGAGCGAGCTCATCATACGCCGTCATATTCAGACAGCCTCATTACGAAAAATGCTACGCTGCGCCAAAAAATAAAAAAACGTTAAAAAACAATAGGTTGTGAATCATATTTGAATGTAATAATTTAATTCGACGGATTTCAGTCGTTGCAGTGGAGGCGTTTCGCCATATTCTCACGCTAGATCATTCGTTTGGCGCTCTGGCATTTAACTACCAATTTCCTGAGGGTCTTCGTGATCGTTGCCTTAGGTAGGATCACCGAAATGCTTGACATGCCTAGGCGTCCCCAGCGAGGCCTAGATGAATAAAAAATTAGGAAAAAAATCATAGTTCTTCTTGTTGTGCTTCCATATGCTTCCACGGGTTTTGCGCTAGGGCGCTAGCCGTCTGCCTACGTCGGTAGTTGTGGTGCTCACTCCTATCAGATGAAAGCAAGTGGTACACTGAGCGCCGTTTTTGCCATTTTTTCAGTACGGATACTATGAGTCGGCCACGTGAAAATAATCTGCAGGCAGCATTAAAGGCCTGCAAAACCAGCTTCCTCTCGGTAGGCTTCTTCAGCTTCTTCGTAAACGCGTTGATGCTGGTGCCAACCTTTTTCATGATCCAAGTGTCCGGTAGGGTGGTTCCAGCAAGCAGCACTTCTACCTTGGTGATGCTGACCCTGATACTGACTGTGCTCATGATCACCATGGGTGCGCTCGAATGGGTCCGCTCCAGAATCATGGTTCGTATAAGCAATCGGCTCGATGTCTTGCTCAGCCGCGACGTGTACCGAGCTAGCTTCAAACGCGCGTTGAGCAGTGGTGGCATGGACGCAACAGCTCAATCGCTAAACGATCTGACGTCGCTGCGCCAGTTCCTCACTGGAAACGGCCTGTTTGCATTTTTCGATGCCCCTTGGTTTCCTATCTATACAGCTGTGATGTTTCTGTTTCACCCTTGGTTTGGTTGGATGACCGTGGGGTCGGGCTTAGTCCTGATCGTATTGGCGTTCGCCAACCATAGGTACACGGCGAATGCGATCGCTTCCGCCAACAAGGAAAGCGTTAGCTCAAATGTCACAACCAACAAGACATTGCGCAACGCGGAAGTGATCGAATCCATGGGGATGCTCGAGACGCTGATGAACCGGTGGGCGATACGTCAACGCAGGGTGTTGATGCTGCAATCGGACGCCAGCGACAAAGGCGGAACTATCTCCTCCATTTCAAGAACATTTCGAAATTGGTCCCAATCGATAATGTTGGCTTTGGGTGCCTATTTGGCGATCACCCATCAGATCAACCCTGGCCTGATGATGGCGGGCTCGCTTCTTTTAGGTCGTGCTCTAGCTCCGATCGATCAAATAATCAGCAGCTGGAAAGGTTTCATTGCTGCGCGGGTTCAGTACACTCGCCTTAACGGCGTGCTGGACAAACTCAGCGCAGAGCCTGACCGCATGCCGCTACCAGCGCCACAAGGTCATATCCAGGTCGAAAATCTCGTCGTTGCGCCGCCGGGCGCCAAGGCCCCGGTCATCCGCAACATCAGTTTCGTTGCGCCCGCCGGTTCAATCGTCGGTATCGTCGGCCCTAGCGCTGCGGGCAAATCGACCCTCGTTCGTGCATTGATGGGCATTTGGCCTACACAGCACGGCGTTGTACGACTCGACGGCGCAGACATCAGTAGTTGGGACAAGCACGAACTAGGCCCCTATGTGGGGTACCTGCCTCAGGACATCGAGCTTTTTGAAGGGACGATCAGCGACAATATCGCGCGCTTTGAAAAAATCGACGCGGAAAAAGTCGTGCAAGCAGCACAGACTGCAGGCGTCCACGAAATGGTGCTGATGCTTCCGGACGGCTATGACACCGTGATCGGTAGCGACGGCATCAACCTCTCAGGTGGTCAGCGTCAACGAATTGGCTTGGCACGTGCAATCTATGGCAACCCGCGACTGATTGTGCTGGATGAGCCTAACTCCAACCTCGATGAGGTTGGTGAGCGTGCATTGAGCGTGGCCCTGCAAAAGATCAAGGAAACAGGCGCCACCGTGTTCATCGTTTCCCACCGCCCCAACATACTTTCACGATTGGACCGCATCCTGGTGATGTCGAACGGGACGATTTCTCTCTACGGCGAACGAGACAAGGTCATCGCCGAGCTTGCCGCTCAGCAGGCCAAAGGTCAGGCTCGTGTTGCGCAGCCCGGGGCCGCCGCTCCCGGCGCCGTAGCTCCAGCAGCACCGAAGCCTCCAGCGCCTCCGGCAGGCCCCGCTGCGCCAGCACCTGCTGCTTCTGCACCCAACGGCGCTTGAAAGGAATTCATCAGTGACCAGCAAGGCTATTACCACGTTCGACCACAACTTCGACGACATGCCCACCTCCGATCGAGGCATTCGGCGCATTGGCTTGACGATTGTTTTTGTGACTTTCGGTATTTTCGGTACCTGGGCTGCAGTAGCGCCATTGGGAAACTCAGTGCATGGCACCGGCAACGTAACTGTTCAGAGCTACCGTAAAACGGTCCAACACCTCGAGGGCGGTATCGTAAAAGAACTGCTTGCCCGCGATGGCGACATGGTCAATAAGGGTGATCCGTTGATCGTGCTGGATGAAGGCCAACTAAGTGCCGAGTATGAGTCCACGCGCAACCAGTTGATCGTTGCCCGCTATAAAGAGGCCCGTTTGCGCGCCGAGCGCGACGGGTTGCAGGCCATTCCGCCCGTGGTCTTGTCCGGCACCGACTCGGAACGTGCACAAGAGGCATTGGCCGGCGAGCAGCAGGTCTTCAGTGCGCGTCATGACTCACGGTTGAGCGAGATATCTGTCCAGCGCGAGCGCATCAGTCAGTTGAAGCAGCAGATTCTGGGCCTGCAGGACATGATCAAGACCAAGCAGAATCTGGAAAAGTCCTATACCGGTGAAATCGTTCAGCTCAAGGACCTGCTGTCTCAGGGGTTTGTCGACAATCAGCGTTTGCTGGAACAGCAGCGCCGTTTGGACATGCTCAAGACGGAAGTGGCCGATCATCAGTCCACCATTGTGAAAACCCGCCTGCAGATCAGCGAGACAGAAATGCAGATCGTGCAGCTGAACAAGAAATTCAGCTCGGACGTGGCTAACGAGCTTTCCGATGTGCAGGCTCAGGTGTTTGATCTGCAGGAGAAAGAGAGTGCCTTGAGCGATCGCCTGTCCCGCGTGGTCATTCGTGCGCCGGAAAGCGGCATGGTGCTGGATATGAAAGTGCATACGGTAGGCGGTGTGGTCAGTGCTGCTACTCCACTGCTGGATATAGTACCTGCTTCCGCAGAGCTGATTGTCGAGGCGCACGTCGCACCGAATGACATCGATCGGCTTTCGCTTGGCAAGAGAGCAGATATTCGTTTTAGCGCTTTCAACAACTCTACTACTCCAGTAATCGAAGGCGAGGTAACCCGTATTTCGGCCGACGCGTTGAAGGACGAGCGTTCAGGTGATCCCTATTACCTGGTGCGCGTTAAGGTGTCCGAAGACGGCATGAAGAAACTCGGTGATCGTAAATTGCAGCCTGGCATGCCTGCTGAAGTGCTCATCAATGCTGGTGACCGCACTATGTTGGAGTATCTACTTAAGCCTGCGCAGAATCTAATCGCCACGTCGATGATCGAGGAATGATCGTGCTGCGTTTGCTACCTGGTGTGATGTTGAGCATGTTCGTTTTGCAAGCAGTGGGCGCGGAACCGGTGGTGCCCAAGGATTTGCCTCCCAAACCGCCCGTATCAGCGTTGACCTACGCGCTTGACCTTGCCGGCCTGTATCGCGAGGCGCGCTTGGAAGATCCACGGGTGCTGGCAGCCTATGCTCGGGCCCGTGCTGCCTCTGAGCAACAGCGCGAGGCGCTTGGTGGCTTGCTGCCGCAGTTGTCGGCGCAGAGCAACGTCAACCGGATCCTGCGCAAGGACGACGCCGCGCGGGAAATCTATGACAACAAGAGCTATTCCCTGAGCCTGACCCAATACCTCTATAACAAGACGGCTTGGGAGGGCTGGCAGAAGTCCAAGAGCGTCACTGCGCAGAAAGGCGCGCAGGCTGAGGACGCCCATGCCGAGGCAACAGTTGACTTGGCCAAGCGCTATTTCATTGCCTTGGCTGCCGACGACGAACTGGAACTGGTGCAAGCCGAACGCCGGGCGACGCAGAAGAACCTTGATCGGGTGAACATGCTGTATGAACGGCAAATGGCCAAGATCACCGATCAGCTGGATCTCAAGGCGCGGGTCGATGCACTGGCAGCGCAGGAAGTGGATGCGCGTAACCAGGTGCAGGTGAGTCGCGAAGCGCTGTCGGAGATTGTCGGGCGGCGCATTGATGAGCGTTTGAGTCGGGTGCGTAACGACGTGGCATTGCAGGCGCCGGTCGCGCCCTTAGCCAACTTCGTGTCCCAGGCAATGGAGGCCAACCCGTTGCTCAAGGCCTACCAAAGTGGTGCCGAAGCCGCAGATGCCGCCGTGCGTGAAGGGAAGGGTGGGCACTATCCGCAACTGAGTGTAAGTCTGAGTGCGCAGCAGAGCGACGTGGGTTACGACAATACCTTGACGCCGCGCAGTGATAGTTATGTTGCGACGTTGGGCGTAAGGGTTCCCATCTATAGCGGTGGGTCTACTTCTGCGCGGGTGCGCGGTCTCTATGATGATCAGCTAGCCGCAGAGCAGGATCTCGAAGGCATCCGGCGTCAAGTCGTCAAGGAGACGACCACGGCCTATCTGACCGCGCAGGCCAGCGTCGAGAAGATCCGTGCGAACAAGAACGCCTTGTCTTCGGCTCAGCAGTCCAGCGTTGCAGCTCAGAAAGCCTTTGCCTATGGCGTGGTTAATGCGGTGGACGTTTTGACCAGCGTGCAGAATGAGTTCAAAGCGCGCAGGGATTTGCTCAAATCCCAATATGACTTCATTACCAACCTTTTCATGTTGAATCGTTGGAGCGGGCAGTTGAACCAAGAGAGTGTCGACAGTGTCAACGTCTGGCTCAGCCCAGAGCCCGAGCAAGGCCTGCCTGGCGGCGACGTTGCCAAGGTGAAAACCAAATCCTGATCGATGCTGTATCGCCGACGTAACAACCCCGTAGGAGCGGTCATTGGCCGCGAACGGCGCACCGCGACACATCAGTGAGTACGCGGTGTTCTTTTCGCGGCCAATGACCGCTCCTACGGGTGACAGGCGCCAGGCGCGGGGAGACTGGGCTGAGCTGGCGGGTATATGTATACTCCGCGCTTTGCATATTCGAGCGCCGGTGCTTTGCGCTGCCGCAAGCGTGGTTCGGTTTCTCTTTCGCTGCCTCGTCGGCACTAAATGGAGTTGGTTAATTCGCATGAAAGCTATTGTCACTGGTATCACTGGTCAAGATGGCGCCTACCTGGCGGAACTGCTGCTGGAAAAGGGCTACACCGTTTACGGCACCTACCGCCGCACCAGCTCCGTCAATTTCTGGCGTATCGAAGAGCTGGGTATCCAGAACAACCCCAACCTGCACCTGGTTGAGTACGACCTGACCGATCTGTCCGCCAGCATCCGCTTGCTGCAGACCACCGAAGCCACCGAGGTGTACAACCTCGCTGCGCAGAGCTTCGTGGGTGTTTCCTTCGAGCAGCCGCTGACCACTGCCGAAATCACCGGCCTGGGCGCTGTGAACCTGCTGGAAGCCATCCGCATCGTCAACCCGAAAGCGCGCTTCTACCAGGCCTCGACCTCCGAGATGTTCGGCAAGGTGCAGGCCATTCCTCAGATCGAGGAAACCCCGTTCTACCCGCGCAGCCCTTACGGTGTGGCCAAGCTGTACGCCCACTGGATGACCATCAACTACCGCGAGTCGTACGGCATCTTCGCCACCAGCGGCATCCTGTTCAACCACGAATCGCCACTGCGCGGCCGTGAGTTCGTGACCCGCAAGATCACCGACACCGTCGCCAAGATCAAGCTGGGCCTTCAGGACACCCTGGAACTGGGCAACATGGACGCCAAGCGCGACTGGGGTTTCGCCAAGGAATACGTCGAAGGTATGTGGCGCATGCTGCAGGCCGACGAGCCGGACACCTTCGTGCTGGCCACCAACCGTACCGAAACCGTGCGTGACTTCGTCACCATGGCATTCAAGGCCGCGGACATCGAGATCAAGTGGCAGGGCGAGGCCGAAGCCGAGCAGGGCCTGTGCGCCAAGACCGGCAAGGTCCTGGTGTCGGTCAATCCGAAGTTCTACCGCCCGACCGAAGTCGACCTGCTGATCGGCAACCCGGCCAAGGCCAAGGAAGTACTGGGCTGGGCGCCGAAAACGTCGCTGGAAGAGCTGTGCCGCATGATGGTCGAGGCCGACCTGCGCCGCAATGAGCAAGGGTTCTCGTTCTGATGGCTAATGTCGGCAAGCGTGCATTGATCACTGGTATCCAGGGTTTCACCGGTCGCTACATGGCGGCCGAGTTGACGGCCCATGGGTATGAAGTCATCGGCCTGGGCAGTCAGCCGTCAGAGGAGCCTGGTTACTACCAGGCCGACCTGAACGATGCGCCCAGGCTCGCCGCCTTGCTGGCAGAGCTGCAGCCTGACTATGTGGTCCACCTCGCCGCGCTGGCGTTCGTGGGCCATGGTGTGGCTGATGCGTTCTATCAGGTCAACCTGATCGGGACGCGCAACTTGCTCGAAGCGCTCGCCGCTTCGGGCAAGGCGCCTGAATGTGTATTGCTGGCCAGTAGCGCCAATGTGTATGGCAATGCATCCGAAGGCATGCTGGACGAAGGCACGGCGCCCGCGCCGGCCAACGATTACGCCGTCAGCAAGCTGGCCATGGAATACATGGCCAGCCTGTGGCAAACCCGCTTGCCGATTGTCATTACCCGGCCGTTCAACTACACCGGGGTGGGGCAGGCGGACAATTTCCTGTTGCCCAAGATCGTTTCGCACTTCCGCCGCAAGGCTGAAGTCATCGAGTTGGGCAACCTCGATGTATGGCGCGATTTCAGCGACGTTCGTGCGCTGGTCGCCGCCTACCGCGGGCTGTTGGAAAACAAGCCTTTGGGGCAGACCGTCAATGTCAGCTCGGGTGTCACCCATTCCCTGCGCGAAGTGATCGAGTTGTGCGAGAGCATCACCGGCCACAAAATCCGCGTGGAAGTGAACCCGGCATTCGTGCGCGCCAACGAAGTGAAGACGCTGTGCGGTGACAATGCCCGCCTGCGCTCGCTGGTCGGCGACTGGCAGACCCCGCCCTTACGCGACACTCTGCAATGGATGCTGGCTGCCCAATAAATGAAGGTTGTCCTTTCCGTCGAGCCTGTCCGCTTTCCGCTGACGGGCATCGGTCGTTACACCTATGAATTGGCGCGGCGTCTGCAGAAAAGCCCCGAGATCACTGACCTGCAGTTCTTTGCTGGTCGCAGTTTCCTGCCAGGCTTGCCCAGTGCGGCCGATGCCTCTGGCAGTGGCTACAGCCTCAAGCGTGCGGTGCAGAAGAACTTTCTCGCCATCGAGGCCTATCGCCTGCTGATGCCGCTGCTCAAGGCCCGAGCCTTGAAGGCTCATGGCGACTACTTGTATCACAGCCCCAACTACTATCTGCCGCCGTTCAAAGGGCCTCGCATCGCGACGTTTCACGATTTGTCGCCGTTCACCTGGTCCCAGTGTCATGCACCACAGCTGGCGCGCTACCTGCAGAAAGAACTGCGGCTGACCTTGAAGCGGGCTGATCGCCTGATCACTGATTCCGAATTCACTCGGCGCGAATTGGCCGAGTATTTCGACTGGCCCATCGAGCGGATCGATGCCGTACCGCTGGCCAGTTCCCCGGAATTTCATCCACGCAGCGCCGCCGAAACCAGCGAAGTGCTCGCCCGTTATGGCCTGACCCATGAGGGTTACAGCCTGTTTGCCGGCACCATCGAGCCGCGCAAGAACATCGAAACGCTGCTCACGGCCTATGAAACCTTGCCGCTGGCCACGCGTCAGCGTTGGCCGCTGATTCTTGCCGGCTATCGGGGCTGGCGCAACGACGCCATTTTTGCGCGCATCGAGTCGGCGCAGCGCCAGGGCTGGGCGCGTTATCTAGGATTCGTGTCCGCCGAGGACCTGCCGATCCTGTTCGCAGGCGCGCGGTTGTTCGTGTTTCCGTCGCTGTACGAAGGTTTCGGCCTGCCGGTTCTTGAGTCGATGAGCTCGGGCGTGCCGGTGGTCTGCTCAGATAACTCCTCGCTGCTGGAGGTGGCAGGTGATGCGGCCCTGATGTGCGAAGCGATGGACATCGAGACCTTGGCGAAGCATATGGTTCAGGCACTGGAAGACGTTGAATGGCGCGCGGACGCACGTCAACGGGGCCTGGCCCACGCTAACGGCTTCTCGTGGGACCGCTGCACCGCACAAACGCTGATCGCCTATCGCAAGACGTTGGAAAACCGATGATCAAGGTGCTGCATTTTTTCAAGACCTACTTTCCCGATTCCATGGGCGGCGTCGAGCAGGTCATCTTCCAGCTGGCTGAAGGCTGTGCCGCTGGCGGTGTGCAGTCCGAGGTCCTGTACCTGAGCGATCGCGGCGCCGCACGCAACGAGCGGGTAGGGCACCACATCGCCCATCGCTCGAAACTTGATCTGCATGTGGCTTCCACCGGATTTTCCTGGTCGGCGCTGGGCGATTTCAAGGCATTGGCCAGCCAGGCGGACCTGATCCACTACCACTTCCCATGGCCGTTCATGGACCTGGTGCATTTTGCCAGCCGTACGGGCAAGCCGTCGGTGGTCAGTTACCACTCCGATATCATCAAGCAGAAGACTTTGCTCAAGCTGTACCAGCCGCTGATGAACCGCTTTCTCGGGGCCATGGACCGCATTGTCGTGTCTTCGCCTGATTACGCGGCGAGCAGTCCGGTACTGCAGCGTTTTCCCGAGAAGCTGTCGGTCATTCCCTTCGGCCTCGACCCGGCGACCTATCCCAAACCCAGCGCCGAGCGCCTGACGCACTGGCGTGGTCGCTTTCCTGGCAAGTTCTTTCTGTTCGTTGGCGCGCTGCGTTACTACAAGGGTTTGAACTACCTGCTGGACGCAGCCAAAGCCACTGGGCTGCCGGTGGTGATTCTCGGCGGTGGCCACCTGGAAACCGAACTCAAGGCTTACGCCCAGCAGTTGGACGTGAGCAACGTGCATTTTCTCGGCGGCCTGCCGGATGAAGACAAGGCGGCGCTGCTCACCTTGTGCCACGCCTTTGTCTTTCCTTCGCACCTGCGCTCCGAGTCGTTCGGTATTTCGCTGCTTGAAGGCGCGATGTACGGCAAGCCGATGATCTCGTGCGACATCGGCAGCGGCATGAGCTACATCAATCGTGCCGGGGAAACCGGGCTGGTGATTCCACCCCGCGATCCGCAGGCGCTGGCAGCGGCCATGCAGACCCTGTGGAACGACGAGGCCATGGCCAGTGCCATGGGCGCCGCCGCGGCCCGGCGTTTCCAGCAGTTATTTACCGCACAAGGAATGGCGGACAGTTATGTGCAGTTGTATCACGACGTATTGCAGCGTTAACCCACTCGACCAAGGTACTGGCTCATGATCTCGAAACCTGTTTTGGTCACTGGCGCGTCGGGTTTCGTCGGCGCCGCCGTAGCGGCGCGTCTGGTGCAGCTGGGCTGCCCCAACACGCGGGGGGCAGTTCGCCGCGCCTACACGCAACTGCCTCTGGACGTTGAAGGGTGCGTGGTTCCGACCCTGGCTACCGACACCGATTGGACCAGCGCCCTGGCCGGCATCGACAGTGTCGTCCACGCCGCTGCGCGGGTGCATGTCATGCGCGAGTCCCAGGCCGACCCCTTGGCGGCGTTTCGCCGGGTCAACGTAGAAGGTACCTTGAACCTCGCCCGTCAGGCCGCTCAGGCCGGGGTTCGGCGCTTCGTGTTCATCAGCTCGATCAAGGTCAATGGCGAAGCCACCGAGCCGGGCCGGCCGTTTCGTGCCGACGACGAGCCGGCACCGCAGGACGCCTACGGGGTGTCCAAGCTGGAAGCGGAGGTGGGCCTGCGTGCGCTGGCTGAGACTACGGGCATGGAAGTGGTGATCATTCGTCCGGTGCTGGTGTACGGGCCAGGCGTACGGGCGAACTTCCAGGCGCTGATGAGCCTGGTCAACAAAGGCGTACCGTTGCCATTCGGCAGAACCAGCAATCGCCGCAGCCTGGTCGCTTTGGATAACCTTGTAGACTTGGTGTGCACTTGCCTGGATCATCCAGCGGCCGCCCATCAAACCTTCCTGGTCAGTGACGGCGAAGCAGTGTCGACCGCAGGTCTGGTGCGAGCCATGGCAACGGCGCTGGGCAAGAAGCCGCGTCTGCTCGATGTGCCGCTGCCGTGGATGAGCCGCGTGGCGCAGGCGCTGGGGCAAGGCGCAGTCACGCAGCGTCTGTTCGAGTCGCTGGAAGTGGACATCGACAAGAATCGCCAGCTGTTGGGTTGGGAACCCTCCACCCGAATGGCCGATGCATTGCTCGCCACCGCGCGGCCCTACGTGGAAGCGCGACGCCGATGAGCATGCTGCTGTGGTTGGTAATCGTTCTGGTGATGGCCTACGGGCTGACCTACGCATTGCGCCGCTATGCGCTGGCGCGCAGCCTGATGGACGTACCCAATGCGCGCAGCTCCCACACGGTGCCGACACCGCGCGGCGGCGGGGTTGCCATCGTGCTGGTGTTCCTCGCGGCCATAACGCTGCTGACCCTGAATGGAACGCTGGACAGCCGCTCCTGGCTGGCGCTGTTCGGCAGTGGTGCGCTGGTGGCGGTGGTGGGTTTTCTCGACGACCATAATCACATTGCCGCGCGTTGGCGTCTGCTTGGGCATTTCGGTGCCGGCGCGTGGGCTTTGATGTGGCTGGGCGGCATGCCCGGTGTGCTCGGTGCAGTCGATGGCCTTGCGCCGGTGTGGTGGGCGTTCGGCCTTTTGTATCTGGTGTGGATGCTCAACCTCTACAACTTCATGGACGGTATCGACGGCATCGCCAGTGTCGAGGCCATCTGCGTGTGCGCCGGGGCCTGCGTGATCTATGCCGTGGGCGGGCACCCTCAGTTGATGTGGCTGCCGGCCTTGCTCGCTGCAGCGGTGGCGGGCTTTTTGCTGTGGAACTGGCCGCCGGCGAAGATTTTCATGGGCGATGCGGGCAGCGGGTTTCTCGGGCTGGTCCTGGCTATCCTTTCGGTCCAGGCCGCGTGGGTCGAGCCGAATTATTTCTGGGCCTGGGTCATCCTGCTGGGGGTGTTCATCGTCGATGCGACATTCACCCTGCTGCGCCGCCTGCTGCGCGGCGACAAGGTGTACCAGGCCCACCGAAGCCATGCCTATCAGTACGCTTCACGGGTTTACGGCAGGCACCTGCCGGTCACCGTTGCAACGGCGTTGATCACCTTGGGGTGGCTGTTACCCATCGCCCTGTGTGTGACGGTTTTCGGTCTAAACTCTGTGCTGGGCACCGTCATTGCATACATCCCTTTGTTGTGGCTTGCTTTTCGTTATCATGCGGGCGAATTGGAACGCATATGAAATTGCGTCCGCGCGCTGGTGCAATCCACTGATCGCACTTATGGTTACGTAGTTGCTGCAACCGACCGTCAGGGTCAGGGGCCAATTGGGTCGAATGTCGATGGATAAGTTACGTACACGCTTGCTGGGTTTGCCACGTCGCCAGAAGCGCATGCTGCAGGTGGTCACGGACATTGTGCTGGTCTGGGTCGCGCTGTGGATGGCATTCCTGGTGCGCCTGGGCGTCGAGGACATGTACAACCCGATTCGGGCGCACGATTGGCTGTTCATGGCCGCGCCGCTGGTGGCGATACCGCTGTTCATTCGTTTCGGGATGTATCGAGCGGTGATGCGCTACTTTGGCAACGATGCATTGGTGGCCATCGTCAAGGCGGTCAGCCTCTCGTCGTTGATCCTGGCTTTGGTGGTGTACTGGTATAGCAACCATCAGACCGTGGTCCCGCGTTCGATCATCTTCAACTACTGGTGGATCAGCCTGGTCATCATCGGCGGCCTGCGCCTGGCGATGCGTCAGTACTTCATGGGCGACTGGTTCAACGCGGTGCACAACGTGCCGTTCGCCGGGCGTGACGATCGCTTGACCAAGGTGGCGGTGTACGGTGCAGGTGTGGCGGGCAATCAACTGGTCGCCGCGCTGCGCATGGGCCGGGTAATGCGTCCGGTGGCGTTCATCGATGATGACCCCAGCATTTCCGACCGGGTGATCGCCGGTCTTCAGGTGTTCAAGCCCAAGCATATCCAACGCATGATCGACATGACCGGCGCCGAAGAACTGCTGCTGGCGCTGCCGTCGACCTCGCGTTCGCGTCGGCGCCAGATTCTCAGTTTTCTCGAAGGCTTTCCCCTGCATGTGCGCAGCGTGCCCAACTTCACGGCGCTGGCCAGCGGCGAGGTCAAGGTCGACGACATTCAGGAAGTGGACATCGCGGACCTGCTAGGGCGCGATTCGGTGCCTGCCCAGGATGACCTGCTGGAGCACTGCATTGCCGGCAAGTCGGTGTTGGTGACCGGGGCAGGGGGGTCGATCGGCTCCGAGCTGTGCCGACAGATTCTGGGCCTGGAGCCGGCGCTGCTGATTCTGCTGGACCATGGCGAATTCAATCTCTACACCATCAGCGGCGAGCTGGAGCAGCGTGCGACTCGCGAAGGGCTGAACGTACAGATGCTGCCGACCCTGGGCACCGTGCGTGACCAGGCCAAGCTGCTCGAAGTGATGACCACCTGGAAGGTGGACACGGTGTACCACGCGGCCGCCTACAAGCATGTGCCGATGGTTGAGCACAACATCGCCGAGGGCGTGCGCAACAACGTACTGGGCACGCTGAACTGTGCCCAGGCAGCGCTGCAGGCCGGAGTGGCCAATTTCGTATTGATCTCCACCGACAAGGCCGTGCGCCCGACCAATGTGATGGGCAGCACCAAGCGCCTGGCGGAGATGACCCTGCAGGCGCTCAGCCGCGAAGTGGCACCGGTGCTGTTCGGCGACCCGGCCAATGTGGCGCGGGTCAACAAGACGCGCTTCACCATGGTGCGTTTCGGCAACGTGCTCGGGTCCTCAGGCTCGGTAATCCCGCTGTTTCACAAGCAGATCAAGTCCGGTGGCCCGGTGACGGTGACCCACCCGAATATCACTCGCTATTTCATGACCATTCCAGAAGCCGCGCAATTGGTGATCCAGGCCGGTTCCATGGGGCGCGGGGGCGAGGTGTTCGTGCTGGACATGGGCGAGCCGGTGAAGATCATCGACCTGGCACAGAAGATGATTCACCTGTCGGGCTTGAGTATCCGTTCCGAACAGAATCCGCAGGGCGACATCGGCATCGAGTTCACCGGGTTGCGGCCGGGAGAGAAGTTGTACGAGGAGCTGCTGATCGGCAACAACGTGGTTGCCACCCGACACCCGATGATCATGAGTGCCCATGAGGATCATTTGTCGTGGGAGGGGCTCAAGGGTGAACTGGCCGCGTTGCTGCGCGCACTCGACGACACCGATTTCGACCGGGTTCGCGAGATCCTGCAGGAAGCGGTGAGCGGGTACGCGCCAGAAGGCGAGATCGTCGATTGGCTGCACCTGCAGCAGCACCGTGGTGGCAGCGATTGACCTGCCGCGCCGGCCTTTCCGATGCCGACAACCGCTCCTGCGCAGCCATCAGCGACGAGCGGTAGGTTTGGGTTATACTCGGTTTTTTAAGTTCCTAGGGCCCTCCGTCTGCACCGCGGCGCCTAGATTGATAGAGGTTATGTCCTTGGTTTCGACCCTCTTCGGCATGTGCTGCGCCTCAAGGCTCGAGCGCCGATGCGACCTAGGTTGCCACGATCTGGGTAAACCATTGCAGGCGATGGCTCCCGCATGACGCCACCTACGACATTGATCAGCGTCGTCGTGCCCACCTACAACTACGGTCGATACCTACATCGCGTCCTGGACTCGATTCTCGATCAGTGGGCGGATGATCTGGAACTGATCATCGTGGACGATGGCTCTACCGATGACACCGCCAGGATCGTGGACGGCTACTTGCCACGTTTTGCATCCATACACTATCTCTACCAACCGAACGCCGGTGCGGCAGCGGCTCGCAACCATGGCATCCGCGTGGCAAAAGGTCGTTTCATCCTGCCAGTGGATGCCGATGACGAACTGATTCCAGGTGCAATCGCGGTGCTGCGCGCGATGGTGAAAGCCACTCCTGGCACCGACGTGATCATCGGTGCCCACGTGTCAGTCCATCCGGACGGCCGCGAACGCACTCGGCTTCCCGCCCCGGTGCCCGACATGAGTGCCAAGGCCAAGATCTGTCGGTATCTGCTGCAAAAGCGTATTTCATTTGCGCCCAGCAGCATCCTGATCACCCGCGAACTCCTGATCAAGCGACCCTACGCGGAGCAACTGCGCTCTGGCGAGGACATTCCCGTGTTCGCGTATCTGTTGGTGACTGCGCAGAAGATCATGATCACGGACCAGGTGATCGCCCGCATCCACAAACACCCTGACAGCTTGCGCAACGACCGACGGGATGAAGAGTCGTTGGCATTGGCAATGACTACGGAAGTGTTTTCAACGCTACCGGCAGAATGCCAGCCGCTGCGCCGACGTTACCAGGCGCAGCGCTACCTTTCTCTGTTTCGCGCAGCACTGCGCCAGAAGGAACGCTCCAAAGCGCTCCATTACTACCGACGAGCCCTGTACCTCAGTGGCCCGCAGGCGTTGCGTTGGGTCTACCTGCGCAAGGCCATCAATTTGTTCTTCAAGGATTAGCCTGCATGTGGTCAGCGGTTTCAGCGGCGAGACATAACTCACCGTCTTCGGTATTCAACAAGCTTTCGCCTTTGTGGTTGACCTTCATCGGCAGTCTGGTGTTGTCGCTCATAGCGATGGCAGGCACCGACATCCTGGCGCGTGATGCTGCGTTTTACATGGACATTGCTTACCAGGCGAGTCTCCACGGTTCAAGTATTGCGCTGGAGATGTTCAATTGGCCCTGGTTTGCGCTGCTGATCGCGGGCACGCATTCGGTGACCGGCCTGCCGCTGGAGTGGTGCGCCCACCTGTATTGCGCGCTGTTCATGGCCGGCACCTGTACGCTGCTGGTCGACTGTATCCGCCAGCGTGTGCCAGAGGCGACCTGGTGGGCGTGCCTTGTCGTGCTCGCCATGCCGGCGATCAACCAGTTTCGCTGGGACATCATCCGCGAGGATGGCTTTTGGTTCTTCTGTACGCTGGCGCTGTGGCTCACGCTGCGCTGGGAAACCTGTGGTGGCTGGTTGCGCGCCTCGGCTATCTACCTGGCCGTCGCTGCCGCCGTGCTGTTCCGGCTCGAAGCTTTGACGCTTCTGGTTGCATTGGGTGTGTGGCAATTACCAAATCTGTTCATCAGCGGGCGGCGCCGGCAATTCCTGGAGTTTTTCTGCCTGCCGCTGGTGCTGCTCGTTCCGGTACTGGCCGTGTTGGCGGTGTATGTAGACTGGCAGTCCAGTCGTATCGAACTCATGATGGCGTTGATCAGCCCGCAATCGATATTGACCAATTTCAATACACTGGCCCATCAGTTCGGTAGTTCACTGATCAACAAATACTCTGTCGATGAAGCCGGTCGCATCGTCTTTTTCGGCCTGCTGGCTTCGCTTCTGATCAAGACAGTCAGCATGATGGGACCGTTTGCCCTGCCGTTTCTGTGGCCGCGGTCCTGGAGCCTTTGGCAGCTGTACTGGAAGTCTTTCCGTCCTTTTGCCTACGTGGCGGCGGCCTATCTGGTCGTCATGATGCTGTTCTTCATCCATTCGCAGTTCATGATCGGCCGTTATCTGAGCTTCCTCGATGTACTGCTCCTGCCACTGCTCGCGGTTGCGCTGGCACGCCTGGCCCAGGCGTATCCGAAACTGGGCAAGGCAATGCTGGTGCTGGGCGTACTGATGATGCTGGCGAACGTCATCTCCCTGGGCGGCAAGAAAACCAACTTCGTCGCCGCTGGCCAATGGGTTGCGCAGCACATCGAAGAGCAGACGCCGGTGTTCTATGAAGATGGGCGTATCTCCTACTACGCCGGGCGCGGGTATCCGCAGCCGACTCTGCCTCGCGAAACCGCGATCGCTCCTGGCAGTCTCGAGCGTCACCAGTACTTCGTTTTCGAAGCCGCTGAAAGCGAGCCCTGGTTGCAGGCGTGGATGGCCGAACATCACATGAAGGTTCTGGCCAGCTTCCCCCAGCGAAAAGGCAAGACCGTGACGGTGGTTGGACGCTGATGTCACATCCACTTGGATCACTGCGCAGGCAGGTGGCGTCGATGCATTCGTGTACTGAGGTAGAGGTATGAAAGTCTTGCTGTTGGTGATGGACGAGCAGCGTGTGCTGCTTGACCGCCTGTACGACATCATTCGCCAGCATTGTGATGACTGCGTGATCATGCGGCTCACCAAGGCGCAGCAGATGAACCTGGGGCCGTTTCTTGCGTCGGTGAACCACCAGGACTTCGACCGCGTGGTGGTGTTCTCCCGCGTCAAGCGTCTAGCGCCTCAATGGCGAGTCCTGAAGTGTGTGCCCGGACTGATATTCCTGGAGCATGACGCCTATCAGAACTACATGCCCAACAGCAAATACCGCCACATGTATTCCCGTCTGTACACCCGCCTGCCTGCTTGCCGGGCTTTGGTCTCCGGTGCGGTGGTCGCGCAGCGCATGCAGGCCGAAGGTATAGACGCACTGTTCATTTCCAAGGGCTATGACGACGCCATGCTGCACAACCTGGGCAGAGCGCGTGACATTCCCCTGGGCTTTCTGGGCAGCCTGAAAAGCAAGGAATATGCGCAACGCCGCGCCATCCTCGAGTCCCTGGCCAGCAAGACGGGGATGCTGATCGCCAAGACCGCATCGGGCGAGGAGTACCTGCAGACACTCAACCGCATCAAGGTATTCGTCAGTGCCGATATCGGTATGGGCGAGTTCATGATCAAGAACTTCGAAGCGCTGGCCTGTGGTTGCGTACTGTTGGCCTGGAGTCAGGGCGAAGAGGACCGTCTGCTGGGGTTCGAGGACATGCACAACGTGGTGTTCTACCGTTCAGAGGCCGAGGCATTGGAAAAAATTGCCTTGCTTGAGAGCGACCCGGTGCTGGCGGCGAGGATTGCTGCAAATGGCCAGGCATTCGCCCGCGACAACTACAGCTTCGCGCGGGTGGGACGGGATCTGGCAGCGGCGATCCAGGCGCCGATGCGTCGCTGGCAAGCGCCCGGGCCGCTGACGCAGTGGTGGGTGAAGATGCGTTTCGGGCTGAAGGTACCGAGCCAGTGAACCACGGCGATATGGACCTGGCCGCTTTGCCTGGGGGGGATCAGGATATCCTCGGTGCGTTCGACAAAGGTTTGCTCGACTGTCTGCGCAGTGCCGAGCGGGTGGTGCTGGTGGCCAATAATCCTGCCATTGGCCAGGCCGACGTCGACGCACTGTCGCTCGGCCCCCGAGATGCAGTGGTCAGTTTCAATACCTGCCTGAAGTGGCCGCTGCTCAGCAGTCTGAGCGCAAATATCTTCATCCATGGCTACAATGCGCCTGACCAGTATTTCTTCGGTCTGCCTTATGGGCCTGGAGTGCAGGCGTTGTGGCAAGCTCCCGAGGCTCGCTGCTTTACGATACTGGTGGGTGTTGCCCATCCCATGTCACCCGTCAAAGGCGTCTCGCTGTTTCGCGAACGCATTCCGTTGCCTGCGCTGTGGAATTATCCCAGTGCCCACGCCAACGGCAAACGATTCGTCGGCCCGTCGACGGGGTTCAATGCGCTGGTACTGTTCGACTGGCTGCGCCGTGACCAGGGCATGGACTTCCGTCTGCTGACCCTCGGCTACTCCAATGATGGCGGCAAGCTCTGGAGCGGGCATGCCTGGGACTACGAGCGGGCCTGGCTGGCCAACGCCGACGTTGTAACCCTGGCTCTGCAGCGCCAGCCAAGCTGGTGGCAGCGCTTGTTCAAACGCCGATAAAAAGTGTACCCACACCCGTTCAGGAAAGATCACGTGTTGAAAGTGGCCGTCGCGTTCTTTGGCATCCCCAGAAATTCTGCAATATGCTTCCCGTCGATCCAGAAGCAGGTGCTTGCACAGATCCCACAAGGGGCGAACGTGCAGTGCTTTTATCATCTGTACCAGACCGACACCGTTTCGAACCGACGCTCGGGAGAGGATGGTGCCCTGATCGCTGCCAATTATGATCCGTTCCTGACCATGACCGGAGCGCTCGAACGAGACACCGGTGTGCTGGAGCGGTGGGAGTTCGAACGGATCAAGGCACTGGGCGATACCTGGGGGGATGAGCACGCCTCGGTCCGCAACCTGCTGCTGCAACTGCACTCCTTGCATAGCGTTACTGCAAGGGTAGAAGCGTTCGATCCGGACTTCGTCATCTTTGTTCGGCCTGACCTCAAGTATCACGATCCTCTGCCCAGCTATGTATTCGATCAGCCTGACGCGCGCCATTTGAATGCCTACATCCCCAACTGGCAATGGTGGGGCGGCTTGAATGATCGATTCGCGATTTGCGGGCGTGACGTTTACCGGGCCTACGGTCGCCGAATCGAACGCATTTTCGAGTTTTCCAAGGCCACGGGTCGCAAGTTGCACTCCGAACGTCTACTCAAGTTCGCTCTTCAGCAAGCCGATGCCAAGATCTGCTTGCTGGCGACCACTGCATCACGTGTCCGCATTAACGGAGACTATGCCGAGGAAGATTTCACTGGCAAGCATGGTATGGGTAAGCGCGAAAACCGTTACCTGCACCCCATTGCTTACTGGCGCACCTGGTTCGACGCCCGGCGCCGCTCATCCTAGGCTCTGTGTGAAACGCCTTGATACTTGTCTCAAGACTTTTCACACAGACCCTAGCCTGAACTTGCAACGCGGCTACCCGGTTGGTGTAACGGCGCACATCTGCTAACACTTGCCAAGGTGGGCGGCAGCGCTCGGATCTTCAGGATGTCCCGCCCTGCGACATATTTCCTGACAGCACGCGAGTGGAATGTTTGGCTTCATTGGCTAGTGTGTGCGAGCGGCTTTGGAATGCCGCTTACCTCACGTGAATCATGGAGCGTACACAGTGCACAGAAGGTTTTTTTCCTGTTTGCTAGTTGTCATGTTGGCACATTGCGCAGTGCTGGTTCAGGCGGCGCCTGTTTCCAGGGCTGAAGCGTCGACGCTTGCTGCCAGTCAGCGCTCGCTGCCAAACAGAGTCAACTTGAATACTGCCGATGCCGAGACGTTCAAGCGTGAACTCTCAGGGATAGGGCGAACAAAGGCAGAAGCCATTGTGAGGCACCGCGAAACTTACGGGCCTTTCGATTCCGTAGATGAGCTGCTGGAAGTGAAAGGCATAGGCAAAGCCTTGTTTGATCGCAATCGCGAGAAACTTGCGCTTTGAGCCTGAGCCAACCTATGACCAGGCCCTCAACGAGAGCTGATGAGGTAGAGCTTGGACTTGTCGGGGATAACCGCCTCGACGATATCCGCCGCTCGCTCGGTGCCCCCCATCACGTGGATGGCATCGGCCAGGGTTTCAAGCTCCGGCCATTGGCTCTCCAGTAAATGACGCAGATGCTCCGCCAGTTCCCGGCTGCTGCTGTGCTGGCTGGCATGCACGCCGGAACCGCTGTAGGCCACGCGCGCCGCAACACCTGGCTGGTCGGCTGCGATGGGCAAGGCCAATATGGGGGTTTCCGCCACGACGGCCTCGAGCACGATATCGAGGTCGCCGTGGGTCACCAGTACGTCGGCGTACTGCAACAACATCGCTTGGTCGGCAAAGTCCGTAACCCAGGTGGCACCATGCCGCAACAGTTGGTCGCTTTGGCGATGGGTGAGCCCGCCGCAATGCATCACCAGCAACTGCGCATCGAGCAGCTTGCAGGCCTGGGCGATGCGTTTGAACAGACCGAGCCGATTGCCATGCTGGCGGCCGAGGGTTGCAAAGACGAACGGCCGGGTATTGTCCAGGGTGTAGGGCAGGTGATTCATTTCATCCGAGACTCGGCGCAACGGACCGACTTCGTGGAACCAGGGCGGCAGGTTGGGCCGAGGGAAATCGAACTCCAGCACCGTCTGGCTGATCTGCGCCAGCGGCGACAGGCACTGATGCAGGCTTTCGCGGACTGGCAGGCCAAGCGCCGCGGACTGGCGCGCAATGACCTGGCGCAGAGGTTTCATCACCCAGTCGTGACGCCGTTCGGCCCGGGCATAACGCTTGAGCGCATCGTCACCACGCTCGTAGGAATAGGGAAAGACGGCCAACGGCACTGTGGCGTCTTCGCGATTTACCGGCAGGGAACAGGCGATGGAAACGAACGGCAGGCCAAGGGATTCGGCGACTAGCCCTCCGGCTGCTTCCATTTGATCGCAGAGCAGGGCATCGATGCGATCTTCGCGTAGAGCCGCAGGCAGTTCTTCGCACAGCATCTGTGTCACTTGAGCCATGTCTGCATAGTTGCGTCGCCGGCCGAGCAGGGTATCGAAGTACGGCGCGAATACCCGGCTCTCGGAATGCTTCCCCGCGGGAACGCGTTTGTGGCCGACGGCGTGGAATTTTATTCGGTCGAAACGCAGAAGGCTTCGGGCGTCGGATCGATGAAAGAACGTCACGCTGTGACCGCGTTCGATCAGCTCCATGGCCAAGTGTTCGAGCGGCTGGAAATGGCTGGGTAGGGGTGGAGCGATGATGGCAAAGCGAATCATTGCCGACTCCCACAGGGTCCGGTGATCAAAATACGTCAACTCCTGTATCAACGGCAATCTGGGCGAGCCGGGTACCGATGTAGTGATCTTTCGCGGTGGGAAGATTTTAAGCTATGAGCGTGGGTCTGTGACGCTCGTTCCATGTGGACGTTGCATTTTTACGCTGGAACTGTGCTGATCGTCGGAAAATTACCTGACATACGTCTCGTAATACATAAAAAAAGCTTTTAAAACATCGGGTTGCAATGGATCTCAAAGGTCGTTTGTAAATTATCGTCAAATGCTCGACGTTTTTCATTCCGAACGGGTGATTGGGAGAGTAAGCTTGCCGGCGGGCCACCCCTCGAGGGTGATATTCATAGGAAAACGCGAGTTGCGTTGCACTCGCCGTAGTGGCTTGGCGCGACGGGTAAGGGACCGTCCCGCGCCCGTGCCTGGGAAGTGGATGATGGCTGACAAGACATTGCGCATTCTGATTGCCGACGAGCTAGGGCAGCAAGCGGTGCAGATCGAGCGAACGCTCAACAATCTGGGCTATTTCAGGGTCGTACCCGTGCGTTCTCTCGACGAATTGCTGACCATGGTGCAAAGCGCCTATGAGCCATTCGATCTGTTGATTGCCAACACCGACATGGCGGTGCGCTCAGGTGTTGATCTGCCACGGTTCTGCAAGAACACCGAGTTGGTCCGCCATGCGTTGCTGTATGAAAGCCAGAAGCAGATCGAAACGGAACTGACCGATGCCAGCGGCGAGCCGTTGCGTACCAGCGTCAGGCAGTTGCCTGATCTTGAAGCTCTGCGAACGTTCATGGCCATTGTCGAATCGCCCAAGGCCCCGTTGGAGCACCGCGTACGGGTAATCGGGGACGGTATTCGCACGCGTAAATCCTTGAGCGCCCCTCCGCTGTAGCCGTTCGCGCCTGCCACGTCCGACGCTTTTTGTTATCCTGCGCGCCTTTGACAGGCGCGAGGATACGCGTCGTCGGTCACCTGCGGATTTGCCCATGCCTGCCGATAGCTCAGCCCAGCCACTGCTGCTTAACCGCAGCGACCACAAGACCCTCGGTCTGGCGGCCCTTGGTGGCGCGCTGGAAATCTACGATTTCATTATTTTCGTTTTCTTCGCGCTGACCCTGAGTCAGTTGTTCTTTCCCCCACAGATGCCGGAATGGCTGCGCTTGCTGCAGAGCTTCGGTATTTTCGTGACCGGTTACCTGGCCCGTCCGTTGGGCGGCATTCTGATGGCGCATTTTGCCGACCGGCTAGGGCGCAAGCGGGTGTTCAGCCTGAGCATCCTGATGATGGCGGTGCCGTGCCTGCTGATCGGGGTGATGCCGACCTATGCTCAGATCGGCTACTTTGCGCCGCTGCTGCTGCTTGCCTTGCGCATCCTGCAGGGCGCAGCCGTAGGAGGGGAGGTACCGAGTGCCTGGGTGTTCGTCGCTGAACACGTGCCGCTGCGCAGACGCGGTTATGCGCTGGGGTTTCTTCAGGCCGGATTGACCTTCGGCTACCTGTTGGGGGCGCTGACCGCCACCGTGCTGGCGAGGGTGTACACCCCACAGGAGATTCTCGATTGGGCCTGGCGTCTGCCGTTCCTGCTCGGCGGCGTATTCGGCGTGGTAGGGGTGTGGCTGCGTCGCTTGCTGAGTGAAACGCCGGTATTTCTGGCCATGCGCGCGCGCAGCGAGCAAGTTAGCGAGTTTTCCTTGCGCACCGTTCTGCGCGAGCATCGTGCATCGTTGATTCCGGCGGTATTGCTGACGTGCGTGCTGACCTCGGCTGTGGTCGTGCTGGTGGTGATCACGCCGACGGTGATGCAGCAGCGTTTCGGCCTCGATGCCCGGCATACCTTTGCGTTGAGCAGCCTGGGCATCGTGTTTCTGAACATCGGCTGCGTGCTGGCGGGCCTGCTGGTCGATCGCATTGGCGCCTGGCGTGCGCTGGTTCTTTACAGCGTGTTGCTGCCGCTGGGCATTACTGCGCTGTACGCCAGTCTGATCGCCGGCGTCGGCAGCCTGGCGATGGCTTATGCGCTGGCAGGCCTGGGGTGCGGGGTGGTGGGTGTGGTGCCGTCGCTGATGGTCGGCCTGTTTCCGGCAAAAGTTCGCGTGTCGGGTATCTCGTTCACCTACAACATCGCTTATGCACTGTGGGCGAGCACCACACCGTTGTTGCTGATAGCTCTGATGCCTTGGAGCCCCTGGGTGTGCGTAGGCTACTGCGTGGTGATGGGCGCAGTTGGCATTGGCACCGCATGGGTCTTCGGCAGACGCCGCCCCTTGCAGGCGTACGCCTGACTCCAAACGAACCGGCCTTCTCCAGGCCGGTTTTTTTATGGCCGATTTAAGGCAGCAGACCTGTTGAAGCAGAACTGGTAAGGCAGATCTGTGAGAAGCAAAGCTGTGGGAGCAGAACTTTGGCAACAGAACTGTAAGAAGCAGAACTGTGGGAGCGGGCTCTGCCCGCGAATGGAGCCCCGCGTTCTGCCAGTTACACCTCAGTGAATTCTTCGCGGGCAGAGCCCGCTCCCACAGGGATCTGGCAGGTAGGGCGCGGTGAATTCTTCGCGGGCAGAGCCCGCTCCCACAGGGGCATCCCTATATATGGGATTGATAATTATATATTGAGATTTCTGTTCGAATAGATTTATAGTCGGCCATCACACACCGCCATTCACTACCAAAAACAAACAAGGTGAAGCGATGCAGCCGCAACTCGTTGCACTCGATTGGGGGACCAGTTCCCTGCGAGCCTATCTGCTCGGCCCTGAGGGCCATGTACTCGACCAGCGCTCGCTGGATCGCGGCATCATGCAGCTATCCACCATCCCCCGAACCATCTGCGGTGAATCCACCCGCGATGGTTTCGAACTGACCTTCGACGAAGCCTGTGGCGACTGGCTCGACGCCTACCCCGACGTTGCCGTGATCGCCTGCGGCATGGTCGGCAGCGCCCAGGGCTGGCGTGAAGTCCCCTATTGCGCCAGCCCTGCCCAGGCCGTCGACGTGGCCGCTGGCATGGAATGGGTACGCACCTTGCGCGGCATCCATGTGCACCTTGTGCCGGGCGTCCTGCAACGCTCGGCGCTGCCCAACGTGATGCGCGGCGAGGAAACCCAGATCTTCGGTCTGTTGCAGTCGCTGCCCCCGGCCGAGCGTGACCAGACCCTGCTGGTCGGTCTCCCCGGCAGCCACTCGAAGTGGGCGAGGGTGGTCGAGCAGCGCATCGAACATTTCGACACCTTCATGACCGGCGAGCTGTTCGCCGCTGCCAGTGCCCACACCATTCTCGGCCGCACGCAAAAGCGCAGTGCGTCGTTCGACAGCGTGGCCTTCGAGCGCGGCGTTGCTGTGGCGATGTCGGCCGAGGGCAGCATCGGCGTGCTGTCGACCATGTTCAGCGCGCGCAGCCTCGGCTTGACCGGCCAGTTGGCCAGCAGCGAGCAGGCTGACTACCTGTCCGGCCTGATGATCGGGCACGAGCTGCGGGCGCTGGCGGAAATGCTGCGCCAGCGCAGTGGCCAGACGGCGCTGCCGGCGGTGGTCCTGATCGGTAATGGGGCCTTGTGCCAGCGTTACAGCCAAGCCCTGGCCCTTTGCGGTTTTTCCAGCGTCAGCCAGGCCGAACAGGCCACCGAACGCGGTCTCTGGAGCCTGGCGCTGGCCGCCGGGCTCGTCGCTCAACAGCTCCAAGAGGTTTGACATGCTCAAGCAAGCAATGGCCCAGAACGGGCTGATCGCCATTTTGCGTGGCCTGCGCCCCGAGGAATCGGTGGCCATCGGTGAAGTGCTGTATGACGCCGGGTTTCGCATCATCGAGGTGCCGCTCAATTCCCCTCAGCCTTTCGACAGCATTCGGCTGTTGCGCAACAGCCTGCCCGCCGACTGCCTGATCGGCGCCGGAACAGTGCTGTCGGCCGAACAGGTGCAGCAGGTGAAAGCCGCAGGCGGGCAGTTGATCGTCATGCCCCACAGTGACCCTGTGGTGCTCAAGGCGGCCAAGGAGGCCGACCTGTATCTGGCGCCGGGCGTGGTGACGCCAACCGAAGCCTTCGCCGCCCTCGCTGCGGGCGCCGATGTGTTGAAACTGTTCCCGGCCGAGTCGTTGACACCTGCGGTGGTCAAGGCGTTGTTGGCGGTGCTGCCCAAGGGCACGGCGCTGGTGCCGGTAGGCGGGATCAGCCCGGACAACATGCAGCCGTTTCTCGACGCGGGCGTGGCGGGCTTCGGCCTGGGCTCGGGCCTGTTCAAGCCGGGCATGACGGTGCAGCAGGTGGCGGATAACGCCAAGGCGTATGTGCAGGCGTGGCAGTCGCTGAAAGGTTGACACGCTGCGCGCCCCTGTAGGAGCGGTCATCGGCCGCGAAGAGGGCACAGCGCAGTGACTGATCCACCACGCCGCTCGGTTCGCGGCCAAAGACCGCTCCTACGCAATTGGTACGGGCGGCAACGGTAAAATTTCCAGGCGCTTGAGCGTCCATCGAACAAGAGAGACAACCGATGAAAATCACCAAACTCACTACATTCATTGTTCCGCCGCGCTGGTGCTTCCTGAAAGTCGAAACCGACGAAGGCGTGGTCGGCTGGGGCGAACCGGTGGTGGAAGGCCGCGCGCATACCGTGGCTGCCGCGGTCGACGAATTGTCGGACTACCTGATCGGCAAGGACCCACGCAACATTGAAGACATCTGGACAGTGCTGTACCGCGGCGGCTTCTACCGCGGTGGTGCAATCCACATGAGTGCGCTGGCCGGTATCGATCAGGCGCTGTGGGACATCAAGGGCAAGGCCCTGGGTGTTTCGGTCAGCGACCTGCTGGGCGGTCAGGTGCGTGATCGGATCCGTGTGTACTCGTGGATCGGCGGGGATCGGCCGGCCGATACGGCGCGGGCGGCCAGCGAAGCGGTCGCGCGTGGCTTCACGGCGGTGAAGATGAACGGCACCGAAGAGCTGCAGTTTCTCGACACCTTCGACAAGGTCGATCGCGCCCTGGCCAGTGTGGCGGCCGTGCGTGATGCGGTCGGGCCGAACGTGGGCATCGGCGTCGATTTTCATGGCCGGGTGCACAAGCCCATGGCCAAGGTGCTGATGAAGGAACTGGATCAGTTCAAGCTGATGTTCATCGAAGAGCCGGTACTGAGCGAGAACTATGAAGCGCTCAAGGAACTGGCGCCGCTGACCAGCACGCCGATCGCGTTGGGTGAGCGTCTGTATTCGCGCTGGGATTTCAAGCGGATCCTCAGTGAAGGCTATGTCGACATCATCCAGCCCGATGCGTCCCACGCCGGGGGGATCACCGAGACCCGCAAGATCGCCAACATGGCTGAAGCCTATGACGTGGCATTGGCGCTGCATTGCCCGCTGGGTCCGATCGCGCTGGCGGCTTGCCTGCAGCTGGATGCGGTTTGCTACAACGCGTTCATTCAAGAGCAGAGCCTGGGCATTCACTACAACGAAAGCAACGATCTGCTCGATTACGTTGCCCATCCCGAGGTGTTCGACTACGACAACGGGTTCGTGAAGATCCCTAATGGGCCGGGGCTGGGCATCGAGATCAACGAGGAGTACGTGTGGGAGCGGGCCGAAATCGGCCATCGCTGGCGCAACCCGATCTGGCGCCACGCCGATGGCAGCTTCGCCGAGTGGTGAGAAGACGCTGATATTGCGGCGCGGCCTTCGCGGGTAGAGCCCGCTCCCACACGGATATCGACACCTTTGTGAGAGCGGGGCAGGCGGTGAGCCGTCTGCCTGCGAAAGCGTCCGCCAGGGCGCCGCATCACCCTCTACAACTACAATAAGAGGCACCCCATGCACACGCAAACCGCAACCACCGCTCCGGCGCTGGCGACGCCCAGCCGCAAGCGTTTCTTCATCATGGTGCTGCTGTTCATCACCGTGGTCATCAACTACCTGGACCGCAGCAACCTGTCCATCGCCGCACCGGCGCTGACCAGCGATCTGGGTATCGATCCGGTTCACGTCGGCCTGATCTTCTCGGCCTTCGGCTGGACCTACGCGGCCATGCAGATCCCCGGTGGCTGGCTGGTGGACCGCGTGCCGCCGCGCATTCTCTACAGTGTGGCCCTGGCCCTGTGGTCCATCGCCACGGTCATGCTCGGTTTCGCCGGCAGCTTCATCGCCCTGTTCGTACTACGCATGGCGGTGGGTGCGCTGGAAGCCCCGGCGTATCCCATCAACAGCCGCGTGGTGACGACCTGGTTCCCTGAGCGCGAACGCGCCACCGCCATCGGTTTCTACACGTCGGGCCAGTTTGTCGGCCTGGCCTTCCTGACCCCGGTGCTGGCCTGGCTGCAACACGAATTCGGTTGGCACATGGTGTTCGTCAGTACCGGTCTGGTGGGTATCGTGTGGGCGGTGATCTGGTACGCCGTGTACCGCGAGCCGCGTGATTTCAAAGGCGCCAACGCTGCCGAAATCCAGCTCATCAGCGACGGCGGCGGCCTGGTCGACATGCAGAAATCGGCACGTCAGGCCAAGACCGGTTTCAGCTGGACCGACCTGGGTATCGTGCTGAGCAAGCGCAAGCTCTGGGGCATCTACCTGGGGCAGTATTGCCTGAACTCGACCCTGTGGTTCTTCCTGACTTGGTTCCCGACCTATCTGGTCAAATACCGCGGGATGGACTTCATCAAGTCGGGCATGCTCGCCTCGCTGCCGTTCCTGGCGGCCTTCGTCGGCGTGTTGTGTTCCGGGTTCTTTTCCGACTGGCTGATCCGTCGCGGCGCGAGCATCGGATTGGCGCGCAAGTTGCCGATCATCGGTGGACTGCTGATCTCGACCTGCATCATCGGCGCCAACTATGTGGATTCCACAGCCTTGGTGATCGCTTGCCTGGCGCTGGCATTTTTCGGCAACGGGTTGGCCTCGATCACCTGGTCCCTGGTCTCGACCTTGGCGCCAGCGCGTTTGCTGGGCCTTACGGGTGGGGTGTTCAACTTCATCGGCAACCTGTCGGCAATCACCACGCCGATCGCCATCGGTTTCCTGGCGACCGGCGACTCGTTCGCGCCAGCGATCACTTACATCGCGGTCACGGCGTTGGTTGGGGCGTTGTCTTATATCCTGCTGGTGGGCAAGGTCGAGCGGATCGAGCTTTGACCGCTTTGCAAGCAGGCGAACATAATGCGCCTGCTTTTTCTCGACGCGAAGGTTGACCATGCAGGACGACATGCCCCCCGCCGTACCGACCGGCACACAGACCTTGCTGCGCGGTCTGGCGGTGATCCAGGCCGTGGCTGGCGGCGCCCGCGATCTCAAGGAGATCGCGCGGCGCATCGGCACCACCCGCAGCACCACCCACAGACTGGCCAGTTGCCTGGTGGACGAGCGCTACCTGCGGGTGTTGCCTCAGGTGGGGTATCTGTTGGGCCCGCGCCTGATCGAGCTGGGTTTCCAGGCGCGGGAGGAGGTGCCGCTGGTGATGCTGGCGACCCCTTGGCTCGATGAGCTGTCGGCCCTGACCGGCGACACCATTCACCTGGCGATTCGCGACGGCGATGAGGTGCTGTACCTGCACAAGACCCCGGGGCGCAATGGCCCGGAGATGCGTTCGCGGGTCGGGCATCGCATGCCGCTGGCGCGCACCGGTATCGGCAAGGCATTGATGCTCGATGCCAGCGAAGCCGAATGGCAGCGGTTGTTCGAGCAGGGAGAGGCGGTGGCGGCGAAGTCGGCGCTATGGCCCGACCATCCGCAATTGACCTGGTCGCAGTTTCAGGCCCGCATGCTAGCGTACGTTGCGGGTCGCTATGCGTTCGATCTGGAAGACAACGAACCCTCGATCCGCTGTGTCGCCGCCCCAATCCGCGACGCCAGCGGACAGATCGTGGCTGCAATCAGTGTCGCCAGTACGGTGCCCTACATGCCGCTGGAAAAGATGCAGTCCTTGGTCCCTACCGTCCAAAAAGCCGCCCAGGCCGTCTGCGCCGAGCTGGGCGCCCGGACGTAAAGGCAACGCACTCTTTCTGACCCACCGCAGCGTTCCCTTCGCGGCCACGGACCGCTCCTACAGGTTACGGACCGCTCATAGGGGCGGGGAGCTGGGTGGTTGATGGTTGTGTAACCAGACCGCATCCCAAAGCGGATAATCCCCGACTCTTTTCACCAAGCCAGCGCGTACCGGGTTGGCCACAATGTACCTGGCACTGGCAAGTAGATCCTCCTCCTTGCGCAGTGCTCGGTCGTGGACACCGGCCTGCCATAATTGACCGGTCCTTGCGCTCCGTTCGTTGACTGCCTTGCTCGACCGCGATTTGACCTGGCGCATCAGGCTTTCCAGCGATGCATCCTCAAGTTGCATCAGCCAGTGAAGATGATCAGGCATCACCACCCAAGCCAGCGATTGGGCCTGGTTCCAGTGCTGGGCATTCATCATCTCTTTGACTACACAGCGACCTGATACAAAATCCCGGAATACGGGCGTGCGATGTTTAACTACAGCGGTCAAGAGATAGATGCCGCCGCGCTGCGAAAAGCGGCCCGTGCGTAACCTGCAATTTTTGTAGAGTGGCATGACGGCCTCCATGGCGGGAGGTTTGAATGTAGCGTGCAGTGATGAGTTGGGTAGGGCGTATTAGTGACGGTATATGTCGGTCACGGAGATCAAGGTGGCGGCCAAGCAGTTCAGTGTATACGGCTTGTAGGAGCGGTCCGTGGCCGCGAAAGGATCGCCACGGTCGGTCAGGAAGAGCGCGTTGGTCTTTTCGCGGCCGATGACCGCTCCTACGGTGTTTTTGATGTGCACCGGTATGACCTTCGCGGGCAGAGCCGTTCCCACAAAAAGGCCCCTGGCAGGAGGGGCCTCATGAGAACATGCGGGAAACAGCGGGCGGTCAGTTCAGGCCGAGTTTGCCGCGCAGGGTGGAGAGGTCTTCGGCGAGGGTGTTGACTGGGCCGATCAGGGCTTTGCGGTCGTTGTCCTTGACCTTGTCGTAGGTTTCGAAGCCGCCGTCCTTGGTCTTGTACTTGGCCAGGATCTTGTCCACGGTGGCGAAGTTCTTGTCGACTTTGGCGGCGAACGCCTTGTCCTGGCTTTCGATCTGCGGGCGGAACAGGTCGACGATCTTCTTCGCGCCGTCGATGTTGCCCTGGAAGTCATACAAGTCGGTGTGGCTGTAGCGATCTTCCTCGCCCGACACCTTGGTCGCCGCCACTTCTTCAAGCAGCGCGGCAGCACCGCCGACCACTTTTTCCGGAGGGAAGGTCAGCTCGGCAATGCGGGTTTGCAGGTCCTTCACATCCTTGAGCAGGCCATCGGCCAGGGCATCCAGACCCTTGGTGGTGTTTTCCGAGTACAGGCTGTATTCCAGGCGATGGAACCCGGTGAAATCTTCTGCCTTCACACCGGCTTCATGATCGTCGACCCGGGAGTCGATCGACGCATCCAGATCGCTGAACAGCTCGGCGATCGGCTCGATCGCTTCGTAGTGAACGCGGGTCGGTGCGTACAGCTTCTTGGCGGTGGCCAGGTCGCCCTTCTTGATCGCGTCGGTGAACTTGGCGGTTTCCTCGGCCAGTTGGTCGACCTTTTCGGTCACGTAGATCTTGTAGTCCGAAACCGGGCCCACCAGGTCCAGGGGCGACTGGGTCGCGGCGAAGGCCGAGAGCGGCGCGTTCAACAGGCCTAGGGTCAGCAGCAGAGCGAGTGGCGTCTTTGTCATGAGGGGTTCCCCGGTGGTCTCAAGTGGTCAAGCGTTGGTCGTGGTGGTTCTGGTCGCGTCGAGCAGGCTGCGGCCGATGAAGTCCTGGGCGCCGGTCACCCCCGGCAGGGTGAAGAAATAGCCGCCGCCGACGGGCTTGAGGTACTCCTCGAGCGGCTCGCCGTTGAGACGGGTCTGCACGGTGATGAAGCCTTTTTCCAGATCTGCCTGGTAGCAGATGAACAGCAGGCCCATGTCCAGCTGGCCGTTCTTGTTCACTCCGTTCGAGTAGTTGAACGGACGGCGCAGGATCAGGTTCTGCTGCGACGCAACCGTGCGCGGGTTGGCCAGGCGGATGTGTGCGTCCAGCTTGGTGATCTTGCCTTCGGGGTCCTTGGCGTAGTCCGGCACATCGCTTTCGAGTCGGCCATCCATAGGCGCGCCGGTGGTCTTCACCCGGCCGAAGATGTTTTCCTGCTCTTGCAGGGGAGTGCGGTCCCAGCGTTCGACGAAGTTGCGGATGATGCGCACCGCCTGATAGCTACCATGGGCGGCCCACGCAGGTTCGTCGCTGTCGGGCTGCACCCACACCAGCGCATTCATCAGCCGATTGTCGTTGGAATCCGGGTTGGCCGAGCCGTCACGAAAGCCGAGGAAATTGCGCGCGCTCTGCTCGGGTTCGCCCGGTTTGGCGGGCGCCTGCGGCGGCACGGTGCCTTCCTGCTTCCAGCGCACGAACAGCAGGTCGGGCAGGTTCTTGACGATGTCGCGCAGGGCGTGAATGTTGCTGTCCGGCGTGTTGGCACAGAACTGCAGGGTCAGGTCGCCGTGGCACTGATCGGCTTCCAATGCGTCGTTGGGGAAGCCGACCATGCGCGACAGGCGCTTGGGCTTGACGTCGGTGAGGCCGAAGCGCTCGTCGAACAGCGACTCGCCCACCGACACGGTGATGGTCAGGTTATCTGGCACCACCACCGGGCCGAGGATGCCCGAATCCAGAGGAGGCAGCTTGGGGTCGACCTGAGCGACGGGGCCGCCGGTCATCAGAAAGCGGATGCGCTCATCCAGGGTGCGGAACAGGCGCTCCAGGTCTGCGCGGTCGCTGGCCAGGACATCGAACGCGACCATCATGCCGGCGGCCGGTCGTGGCGTGACGATCCCGGCCTGGTGCTGGCCTTCGTAGTCATGGCGGTCCTGGGTCTTTTCACTTTTCGGTGCTTCGGTGACCTTGGCGGCGGGGGTCGCCATCGCCGGACAGCTGAGCCCCGCGCCGGCCAGTGCCGCGCCGGCAGCGCCCAGGCCCAGCAGCACGCGCCGACGCTGGGCGTCGACCGGTGAATTCGGGTTGTCGGTGTTGCTCATGATCGTTGACCTCGTATCTTTTCCATTCGCCGCACGTGTGGCGGCGGCGCGAGCCGCATCGGGCTTTACTGCGGCCAGCCAATAACACCGCGGAGGCCGCCAACGCGGCTCGCCATAGCCCCTGTAGCAGCGGCGCGAGCCGCGTCGGGCTTCACTGCAACCACTCCATCACACCGCAGAGGCCGCCAACGCGGCTCGCGCCGCTGCTACAGGGTGGAGAGGCCAAGGGCCGGATCGATGCCGTCGAGGGCATCGGCCAGGGCCTTGGCTTGCGCGGCAATCTGCTGGCGCTGTTCGGCGCTGACCGTTTCGTAGCTCTGGTAACCGTCACCGCTGCGCAGGCTCGCCAACTGCATGGCCAGCTCGTCGGCGGCGGCATCGATGCCCGGCAGCAACTCGGCGGCCGACTTGGCCAACAGCGGACGCAGCAGATCGATGACCTTGCGCGCACCTTCCAGGTTGGCGGCGAAGCCATTCAAATCGGTATGGCTGTAGCGCTCTTCCTCACCGTTGGTGCGAATGTCCGCCAGCCCACGCAGGTTGCGCGAGACGATGTTCACCAGTTGTTCGGGCGGTAGCGGTTGCGCCAGCAACTGGCGTTTCAACTCGGTGACATCGGTCGCCAGTTTCTTCGCCACCGGCGTCAGGCCATCCAAGGTGTTCTGCTTGAACAGGCCGTATTCCAGTCGATGAAAGCCGCCGAAGGCCGGGTCCTGCTCCCGCTTCTCGTAGTAGTCCGCGCGGGCGTTGATGGCATTGTCCAGCTCGGCCAGACGCTGAGCAGCGGGCGCGATGCGTTGATAGGCTGCGCGCGCCGGTGCATACAGATGGCGCGCCTGTGCCAGATCACCGGCAACAATGGCCTGGTTCAACGCATCCACGGCGCGGATCAGGCCGCTGCCCTGGGTCGCCAGGTACACCCGGTATTCCGACAGCGGTCCGACGAAGGCCACCATCGACGGCCGCGCTTTGGCGGCCGCATCGGACTCGGCGGTCGGCGTCACCTTCAACGTGCCACGAGGGTTGCTCAACAAGCCGCAGGTGATCTGATAGTCACCCGGCTGCAGGTTGGCGTTGATTACCTGGCTCAGGCCGGGCGCGATGTTCTCGCGCTCCTCGACCACCAGCACGCCGTCGAGGATTTCCCATTCCACGGCGCGCTCGGAACGGTTGACGATGCGAAAGCTGGTGCGTCCGGCAGGCACGGTCAGTGCAGCAGGTTCGCAGTTGTGCGGATGAATGTTCACCACGATTTCGTTCTGGGCACTGGCCTGACGTTTGTTCGAAGCGACTTGCGAGGCGTAGTAGAACAGGCCGCCGGCGGCGATCATCACGACCACCGATCCGGCGAGCGCCAGACGCATCAGGCGCGGTGGCGCGCCATTGACTGGATTGGACATGGAGGCCTTACTGATGAGTGGCAGGGGAGGAGGGAACCGGCGTCGGCGCGGCATGGGGCATGAAGAACGCCACCAGTGCCACGACCAGATAGATCAGGTACGCGCCCAATGTGCTGACGGTGGGCGCATCCTGATAGCCGAACATGCCGGCCAGCACCGATCCGATCGGACCGTCCATGGGCAGCGTGGCGCTGATGTCGAATACCACGGTCTGCAAGCTGTTCCAGACCCCGGCTTCGTGCAGGGCCATCACGGAATTGGCGAGAATCCCGGCCGCTACCACCAGGATGAACAGACCCGTCCAGCGAAAGAACAGCGACAGGTTCAGGCGCATGCTGCCCGAGTAGATGGCGAAGCCGACCGCCACGGCGACCAGCAGGCCGAGCAGGGCGCCAATGGGCGCGCCAGGCCCCTCGCTCTGTTGAAAAACGGCGAGCAGGAAAAACACGGTTTCCAGGCCTTCACGGGCGACCGCAAAGAACACCATGGCAATGAGCGCGGCAACCTGATGGCGAGAGCCGGTCAGGGCCTGGTCCAGCGCGGCCTGCAACGAATGCTTCACGGAACGGGCGACCTTGCGCATCCAGAACACCATGGAGGTGAGGATGACCACGGCCACCAGGCCGATGAGCGCTTCGAACAATTCCTGTTGTTTCTGCGGAAATTCCGCGCTCATCAATTCCAGACCACCGCCGACCAACAGGGCCACGGCTGCGGCCAGGAAGACGCCAATCCAGACCGCTGGCATCCATTGACCACGGCCGGTCTGTTGCAGGTAGCTGGCGATGATGCCAACGATAAGCGCGGCTTCAATCCCTTCGCGCAGCATGATCAAGAATGGAACCAGCACTTCGCACCGTTCGAGGAGTAATAAGGATGCTAACTTGTAACATAATGATACTCATTATTGAACAGAGCGCTTGATCTTTGCGCCGAGCGGAAGCTGAACAAATCTTCAGGAAGGGGCGGGACTGCGCGCTGCGCCGTTGCCGCCCCAACAGGGACATCGATCCCAAGGCATCAACCCGTGGTGCCGAACACCTCCTGACCCAGGCGAAGCACCAGCAGTGTCAACGAATCGGCATTCGCCAGGATGATCTTCGCACGCACCTCAGGATTGCCGCGAAAGGCCACCCTGGCTTCAGCCAGCGTCGATTGCCCTGACAACTTGAGGATCATTTCGCGCTGCCGCCCATCGTAGTTGCGGAAGTCACGCCGGCCATTGGTACCGCGACGGGTGAACAGGGTCTTGTCCGGCGTACTCAAGGACAGCGCCTCGTGCCGTACGCGGTTCAGGCTATGGGCATACAATTGTGCCTGGCTGTAAGGCCCACCCAGGTTGTCGTATTGCTCGAGCAGCGGTCTGAAGCTGTCCATGTAGGCGATGTCCACCGTCTTGAGCACCTGGTGGCTGACTTCATGCAGCAGTGAAGACGCCTGATGATGGACGAACATGTCGTTCTGGCTGCGATGCAGATTGGAGTACATGACGGTTTCCGGCGGAAGCACGTAAAACTGCTCGGTCAGGAAGATGCGCTGCAGTGGATCGGTTTCCCAGACGAACGCGTGAGTGCCAGCGTGCCCTTGCTTGTTCATGCCCATCCAATAGCGGGGCGATGTCTGCGGGTCCAAACCGGGAGCGGTGAACTCGCTGAGCAGGCGCAGGCAACTGCTGCGGATCTGATGGAGTATGGCGGGTGTGACATCGACCTCGAAGATGTCGGTGAGCACGGCGTTGGTTTCGGCAGCGAGCGGCATATGGGGTGCTGCTTGATTCAGGTTGGCCAAGGTGTTGCGCAGGCAATCCACGCTGTGGGCATGG
The DNA here is from genome assembly GCF_002438365.1 of Pseudomonas sp. UBA6276. Taxonomy (NCBI): domain Bacteria; kingdom Pseudomonadati; phylum Pseudomonadota; class Gammaproteobacteria; order Pseudomonadales; family Pseudomonadaceae; genus Pseudomonas; species Pseudomonas sp. UBA6276. The sequence goes on along the minus strand of NZ_DJUS01000109.1, from coordinate 19,884 downwards.
GCGTCCACCAGTTGTCGATGACGACGAGGGTATTGCTGGCGCATCTGTAGGGCGCCCTCGGCCTGGGTCATGAACAGATCCACCAGGTTTTGCTCGGCGACCCAGATGTCATAGTGCTCGGCGATGGAATAACCCCCGCCCATGCGCAGCACTTCTGCATCCACCCGCCACTTTTGCTGCTCATCCAGCTCGATGGTCGGGCCATCGCCTTGCGCGCTGATGATCTTCAAGCCCACGTCGGCGTCCGCCACCTCGAACACGCGCCCCCCTACAACGGCATACCGATGGCTACCGTCGACGCTTTTGTAGAGGTTGAGCAGCGGATCGAAGTGCAGCTGCGAGAGCACCACATCGGTGGCTTGAGCGTTTTTCAGCGCGGTCAGCCCGGATGTCCCCAATGAGCCTTGCTCAGAGGCCGCCACTTCAGCACTGGGCCGACGCTTGGACGAGTCGCGCCATTCCAGGTCATCCAGCGCTTGGCGCGACCCGACGACGGATGCCAGGGCAGCCACCAGGTCGGCTACCGCTTCACCCCATTTCTGTTCCTTGGCGGCCTCTACCGAATCACGTACCAGCACAACGCCCTGATACAGCGCCACCAGGGAGGCCACGGCGCTGGGCAACATCACCGAGCCCTGTTGCAGGCCCAGCTCCAGCAAGTGACAGAATGCGTTCCAGGTGGCCTCGCCGGCGGACAGGGTCTGCTCCTTGGCTGCCAGCTGGATCAGCTTCATGGTGTCTTCGAAAATCAGAAACAGCGCGTTCCCAGTGTAGGCGTCGTCCGACAGGGTGATCGCAGGCGGACGACCTGGCCGCTGGCCATCGCCGACTTCCGTGGTCCATGGGATATGGGGTTCCTTGAAGCCGCCGTGTTGGTAGCGGGGCTTGGCCTGCTCAGGCAGCCGCGACATGATCAGCGCCTGCAGACCGTTATCGGTCTTCACCTGAGCCAGCAGGCTGGCGCGGTCCGCGAATTCGAGTAGCGTTTGTTCGCCACCATAGGCGCTGTACAGCACCACCGGCCCGGCGGCGTTGTCGTCAGGTGCTATGAGGAACATCGCACAGGCCCGATCGGCAGCAACGTCGGTGTCCGCTACCAGACCGAACGGCGCGATGATGATGTTGTGATGGTGAAGCGGTTCGCGCGCCAGACCGTCGGGCATTTCCATGACCTGCTCGAGCAGGTTGACGGCCTCATTGCTCAGCTTGCCCTGCATTTGCCGTTCAGCGGCGTAGCGCAGCATCTGCGGCGGCACACCGCGGGCGAACAGGCGGCGACGTTCGGCATAGTCAGACGCCGTAGGTGCGAGCCGTTCGGCGAGCATTGTACGATAGGCGCCGCCGATATCGGCCTGGTCTACCAAGGTACGAATCTGATAGGTGCTCGGCGGGGTGATGGTTTGGCTGGGTGGGTCCAGCGCGATGGTCATTGCGCTGCTCAGCGAGCCACCGAACTGGTCGACGGCCCATTGCGTCAGCGACCGCGTCACGCTGGCAGTGTTGCCCAGCGCAATACCGCCACCGGCGTTCACGCCCCCTCCGCTGGTGTCGGTCAGCGTGATCTGCACCCGATCAGGGTTATAGGGTCCCTGGGGCCACGCCTTGCGCATCGCCTCTTTCAACCGGTCTCGGGAGAAATCCAGGATATAGGGGATGTTGGCCAGGTAGTTGCCTTGAACGTCAGTGGTCCACACACAACGCCTCAGGATTTCGGTGTAGCGAGTGATCTGAGCTTTCGATGCCTGCTTGAGCCAGTTGGGCAGCAGTTCCACCAGTTGGTTGTTGGCGATTTCCGTGCCCAGCCATTCAAGGGCCGCCGCCAACGTGTCGTCGCTGCGTCCGAAATCGGTATTGCCCTGCATCAGTTGGGTGGAGAAGTGGCAGTCGATGCCAAGCTCCAGATTGCTTTTCAGGTAATACAGGCGTCGATTGAATTCAAGTGCGCACAGTTCGTCGATGAAATCCCCGCGCAGGATGTGGGTCGTCAGGTCGGACGCACCCCCTAGCTTGGCATTGTCTTGAATAGGGCCTGAGCGGTCCCTGAAGTAGCGACCGCTTGCCAGATGTAGGGACGTTTGGGGCTGGGTCACGACAGTGGCAACGGTCTCTTTCATCTGCTGGGCAGAACTGAAAGCCCGCAGGCCATCCTGGGTTGACCACATCAGTACCGGGCCTTCGGGTTGCGAACGCCGATGGACGAGGAACAGATTGCTCAGCACGACCTCACTGCGATCGCTACGCGCGCGCAGGCAAAGGCTTTGTACCTCCACGTCCAATGCGTTGCGCAAGGCCGCCGTCGGTCGATTCAGCGCAATGTCCAACCATCCGAGCATGTTCTCGTCGATTCGACCTTCACGCCGCGCCGACCCCAGTGTGATGCGCAGGCAGCGCTCGGTGATGGCTCGTCGCTGCCCCTGCAGGTCGTAGGTGCCGCGGTAGTGCGCGTGGGGCGCTTGGTCATGGCGAGCGGCCAAGCCCGCAAATGCGCGGGGCAGGCGACGGCTTTGCTCGCCGATCAGCCGTTCTATCTGCAGGGTGTCGGGCCATCGAAGCGTATTGCCACGCGCGTCCAGCACGTCGTCGACGCTGGACAGAGGTTGGACGATAGCCCCGCTGCAGCGCTCCAGAAAGTAGTCGACCAGCCTGATCGACGACAATTGCGGGGCGCCCGCGATACGCAGGTGCAGTTCGTCGGCCCCCAGGGTCGACTGGATCGCCAGTAGCCCGGGTGCCAGCAACCGTTGCACCCCTTCTACCAGGCTCAGCGAACGTTTGCGTTGTCCATCCAGTTGATGCTGCATTGATTGCAGTTCGCGCAGCCAGGTCTGGCCGTGCACGTCGCCTGGCTCCTTGCCCGTCGTGCTGGCTGGGCTGGCGTGCTTGCCTGCCTCGTCCAGCCAGCCCAGGTTCGGCTCGAGCAAATCGAGAAGCGCAGTGGCTTGAGCCAGGGCGGCCAGTGGGTTGGCGTGCAGCTGGGCAGGGGTAGCGAAACAGTCGTGAGCGCGACGGCGCTGCAGGTCGATGAATCCGTTGGCAAGGGCCTCCCAAGGGCTGCCGAGGAAGGGGATCAGCTGCGGTCTCGGCACAATGGTGGCGTTGAATAGCGCACGTTGGCTGGCGATGATTCGTGGGCTGGTCGAGGCTTGCGCGATCAAGGTATCGAAGTGCTGATTCAACGCCGCAAAGTCGTTACACAAAGTGAAGCCCTGGTCGCAGCTGTACACGCAATAGCCCAGCGAGGTGTCGCTTCTGTCGCTGATCACCAGTACGCCTGGCCACGGCACTGCGCGGTCGGCTTTGGCCGGGTCAGCGGCAAAGCTCAGGCCTTGCAGCACGATGTTCGCGCCTGGCTTGGCCTGGGCCGCGTCCATCAGCAATGTCCGCTGCGCCGGGCTGTAGCCCAGATGTGCCTGGATCTCGAGCACCGCGTTCAGGTAGCTGTGCTTCAGATGTTGGCTCATCAGCGTGCGGTAGCTGGACGCTGCCGCAGGCGGCGTGGACGCCCAAAAACCGACCAGCGCGTCATCGAAAGCACGGGGGAGTGTCGCGACGGTAGTCGTTATCGTGGTGGTGAAGGTGGCCGCTTCGGCGACGCTCAAAGCCTGGCCATACACACCCGTGAAGACATGCTCCACGGACGGCTTGGCGCGGCCGGTCAGAACATCCAGACCGACCTCGATCAGATTCTGGGTGGTTTCGACGGCGCCGGGCGTGCCCACTCGACGCTGCACGCGGTGCAACGCCGGAACGATAGGATCGCTGGCGGGCAGGGCAGTGCGCAGGGCACCGGTCAACTGCTGGTCCAGCACGGTACGTAATGCCGGCAGGCCGCGCAGGCACGCCAGCAGAGGCTTCAGACGCCTGACATTGGCCTGAATGATCGCTTCCATCCAACGTTGAAAGGGCGTCCTGGACACCGAGAGCCAGCGCGCATACGAACCTTCCAGCTCGAATCCGATACCGGGTTCGAGCAAGGCCGCTTCGAGCTCGTCGCGATCGAAAAAGGGCAATATCCCGGCCATCGGCGAGTAGAAGTACACCGCCGGTTTGGCGATGTCGGCATGGGCAATCATCAGACCGCTGAAAATACCTGGCGCCGCGTTGGTCAACAGGCTGATGCGCATGCCATTGGGCAGACTGGGCTGTTCGGGCAGTTGCCGCAGCCAGTCGTGCTCGATCACGCTCAAGCGTTCCTCTTCCAAGGCTTGCAGCAAGTGGCGGGACATGCGCTGCGCCAGTGAGCGAGCATGGAACCAGGGCAGGGTGTTGGACATCGAGGCAGACTCCTTATGGGGCAAGCCGGTCATTGCCAGCTCGCGGAGCGCCTACGCTAGGACCTGCGCGATTCTTGAAAGCTGTAGATATGTGTCGCCTGAGGCTTTGGCTGGATACAAAAACGCCCCGGCACGGGCCGAGGCGTCTGGTGACACGGCAAACGATCAGACCGGAAACAGCTCGCTCAGCTTCATGGCCAGCATCATGTCGCCTTCGGCGCGCAGCTTGCCGCCCATGAAAGCCTGCATACCGTCGGTTTCACCGCTGACGATACCCTTGAGGGTTTCGCTGTCCATCACCAGGGTGACGTTGGCGTCCGGATTTTCACCTTCCTCCAGTTCGCAGGTGCCGTCCTTCACGTGCAGCGCGTAGTGCTTGTCTTCGTCGGTGATGTTGAAACCAAACACCAGATCCAGGCCCTGAGCGGCGGCTGGATTGAACTTGGCTTTCATGGCTTGTACGGCGTCGGCTACGGAGGTCATGGTACGGTCCTTTTTTGGAAGTGTGCCTGTTGGAAGCATGCGGCAAGCGCGCAGTCTTGGGGGGCCAAGGCTCGATGTGACAGTGAACGTCCTGCGAGGTTAGGGGGGGCATCGACAGCTGTCAACGAAAAATCATACGTGCGTTTGAAAGGCTTGTTTGATGCCGATCGTTTCACGGCTGGCCCAAGGCTTTGCCCCCCGGTATGCTGGGCCCATTCAATCGTCCCCTGGTTTGGCGGGCGTCATGCATGTAAGGAGTCACCGTGGAGTTTCTCGCCGATTACGCCGGTTTTCTGATCCGAACCGTCACCCTGGTCGTTGCCATCCTGGTGGTGCTGGCCGCGATTGCCTCGCTGCGTGCCAAAGGCCGGCGCAAACCGGCCGGTCAGTTGCAGGTCAGCAAGCTCAATGACTTCTACAAGGGCCTGCGCGAACGGCTCGAAGCCGGACTGTTCGACAAGGACAAGCTCAAGGCTTTGCGCAAGGAGCAGGCCAAGACCGACAAGAAAGCCAAGAAGAAAAAGCCCGATAGCAAGCATCGGGTGTTCGTCCTCGATTTCGATGGTGACATCAAGGCCTCGGCCACCGAGAACCTGCGTCATGAAATCACTGCCGTGCTGACCCTCGCGACGCCCAATGACGAAGTGGTGCTGCGCCTGGAGAGCGGCGGGGGCATGGTCCACAGCTATGGCCTGGCGTCTTCGCAACTGGCGCGCATCCGCCAGGCTGGGGTGCCGCTCACGGTGTGCATCGACAAAGTCGCTGCCAGCGGCGGCTACATGATGGCCTGCATCGGTGAAAAGATCATCAGCGCTCCGTTCGCGATCCTCGGCTCCATCGGCGTGGTCGCGCAACTGCCCAATGTCAACAAGCTGCTGAAGAAGCATGACATCGATTTCGAGGTGCTGACGGCCGGCGAATACAAGCGCACCTTGACCGTGTTCGGCGAGAACACCGAGAAGGGCCGGGAGAAATTCCAGGAAGACCTGGACGTCACCCACAAGCTGTTCAAGAGCTTCGTGGCCCATTACCGGCCGCAGTTGTCCATCGACGACGTCGCCACCGGGGAAGTCTGGCTGGGCGTGGCAGCGCTCGACAAGCAACTGGTGGATGAGCTCAAGACCAGTGACGAGTACCTGGCCGAGCGCGCCAAGCAGGCCGAAGTCTTTCACCTGCATTACGCCAAGAGCAAAAGCCTGCAGGAGCGTGTGGGGCTGGCGGCCAGCAGTTCGCTCGAGCACGTGGCGAGCAAGGCATGGGGCAAGCTCACCCAGCAGCGCTTCTGGTAGCGGTCAGCCTTATGTAGTGCAGAGCCTGATGTAAACCTTGCTCCACTGATTGCCCGGGAGTCTTTCGCTGCCGGGTAATCTCTCTGGAGCCGTGCCGTGACCCCGCAAATCCCTTCCCCGAGCCCAGGCGCTACGCCTGCTCATCATGATCTTGTCGCTCGTCTGCTGCCCACCTGGCTGACCGGCGCCAGTGCCCAACGCCGCGCCGAGTATCAGCAAGCACTGACCGTGAGTCACGCCGCTGACGCCAAGGTGCAACGTCTGATGAACACCCTCAAGGCGCCTGCCGCATTTGCCGCCGAGCGTTTGGGCCCGGCCTTGCGTTCGCGCTTCAATCTGGACGTCGACCTGAGCAGCATGCAATGGGTCCGATTCGAGCGCAGCTATGGTATCGACCGGCGCGTGACGTCAGTGCGGCGCCAGACACTGCTCGAAGTGGCCATGGCCAACTTCGGGCCTGAGGAAAGCGATAAGGGAGCCTATGACAGCGACACGATGTTGTTGCCGCCCCGTGCCCTGGAGTTGCTGGTCGCTCCCCAGTTCGCCTGGCGTCTGGACCGCAGCCAGGTGCTACCCATCACACCTGATCAGTTTGCGCTTGCCTGTCGAGAAATCGATATGGGCCAGGCCTACCAAGATCATGTGCAGCAGGTGTTCCAAACGCTCGAGCCGGAATCCGGTGATGCACGCGAATTGCTGGAAGCCGGCTTTCGCAGCGATCTGCAGGTGCAGATTCTGAGGTCAGTGCTGCGCGGTGACATCACTGCCCAGTGTGAACAGGTGCTGCAGCAGCTGTTGGATGGGTCTGCCAGCAATGTCAGTTGGAACGGTACTCCTGTCGTGGTTTCCGGCCTCCGTGCCCTGGTCACCTGGTTCAGAGGGGGTACGGTGCTGTCGGGCACATTCATCGTTCAGGCCTCTGCCAGCGCGCAGGCGCCTTGCGTGGTCTACCTGCCGGGTGATCCCGAGTCTCCACTCAAGCAATACGCCAGCCTGCAGGCATTCGCCGATGCCTTGCGCGACAAGCTGCGCCGTCCGGGTTATGCCGATTATTTCGCGCGGTTCATTGGCGAGGCAGACCGTCACGGTTTCTTCGAGCGTTTGAACGACACGTTACGGCCCGAAGCGCTTTCCCTGTGGACCCCCAAAGGCCGAGTCGATGACCCCAACGCCGATATTGGCCTGCGCCTCGAACCCCGCACCGGCGGTTTGGTCGAGCGACTGTACGAAGACACCCTGAGCCTGGTTGTAGCCAACGCGCGTGCCTTTATCGTGCCTACGGCCGATGTCGACCAGGCCGCCCGCGAGGCGAGGTTGCTCAAGTACCTGGAAGTGGGCACCACCTTGCTCAACGCATCTGCGTTCTTCGTGCCCGGCGTCGGTGCAGTGATGGCGGCCGTCGGCGTCGCTCAACTGCTCGGCGAGGTGTTCGTGGGCATCGATGATTGGGAGCACGGACAGACCCAGCAAGCGCTGGATCACCTGTTCGATGTAGCCGAGAACGCGGCACTGATTGCCGCCACTTCGGTCGCCGAAATCACCTTGGCGCGCTCGCCCTTCGTCGAAGGGATGCTGCCGGTCATCGACCGCCACGGCACTACACGGTTGAGTAACCTGAAACTGACCGATTTTGCCGACCCGCAGGCCTTGCCCGCGCACCTGGACCCAGACCGGGCCGGCCAGTATCGGTATGGCGCTGACCGCTATATCAAGCTGGACGGCGTTGCGTACCGGCTAAGCGAGGATGCCAAGCCCGGCCGCTGGTACCTGGAGCATCCCGACCCGCAAAACGGTCTGCGCCTGGCGCTTGAGCACAATGGCGAAGGTGCGTGGCGGGTGGCCCATGAAGACCCGGCACGCTGGGGCGTAGAGCAGGCCATGAGGCGCTTGGGCCCGCTGTTCGAAGACTTCTCGGCGGGCACGTTGCAGCGCATTCGCCACGTCACGGGAATCACTGCTGCGCAGATCCGCCAGATCCACGACCGAGGCCTGCCGCTTCCGGCCACCTTGCGCCTGGCTGCCGCAGACTTTCGCGCCGCCCAAGGCCTCAAGCCGCTGCCCCATGACTGGCCTGAGCAGTCCGCCGTTCACGCCCTGCACCGAGATTTCCCGGGCCTGCCTCGGGAATTGGGCGAAGCACTGTATCGCCAGGCCAACGCCCAGGAGCGCAAGCAACTGATGCAGCAGCGAGTACCGCTGCGTCTGGCGCTGATGGCCCATGAAGGCATTCGTGAAGTGCGCTTGAACCGTGCCATCAGCGGGCTAGTGTTGCCGTCCATGGCCAACCCCGGCAGCGTCAAGCTGCGCCAGGGGTTGCTAGATCTGCTGCCCGAAAGCGAACGTGCTGCCGCCTCTGCCGAGCGCATTGTCCACCTTGCCGTGGCCGATCGTGACCGCGCCGCTCGCCTGATAGGCCAGCGTCGGACGCCCGCTTTCAATGAGCCAGAGCGACTGGATGACGGCAGGATCGGCTATCGCCTCAGCGGTCGCGGGCGCCCCGCGCAGGCACCCGATCTGCCTCATATGGCTGCAGACCTGATGCAAGTGCGCCGCGAGGCGGAAGGCGCAAGACTGGAGGCTGTCCTGAACCAGTGGGCCGCCGAGCCGGCCACCGTGGCGGACGAAGACGGTAACCCGGTGCCCGTGGAACCGGCGGATCGCAGCCTGGCCGCCCAACGCCTTCGCGCTGCCTGGCACCGTGACGCTCCACGAGTGGAAGGCATGGCGGGCGGCCCACCGCAGTATTTCCTCGACTTGTCGGAACTGCGTGTGGGGACCTTGCCGACATTGACCGCCGATTTCAGCCATGTGTCCTACATCACCCTGGAAGGAGCGGGGCATGCAAGCCTGCCGGCAGGCTTTCTGCTGAATTTTCCCAACCTCACCGTGCTCGATCTGCAAGGCAACCTGCTCACCGAGATTCCAGCCGACGTGGCCGCCTTGCCGTATCTGGAGTCCTTGGCGCTGGAGAACAACCGGCTCACCGCTTCGCCGACGATGTTCGACGCCCTGCGCAGGCTCGACCGACTTCAGGCGCTGGTCCTGCGCAACAACCCGATGCGTCTGCCTGCTGCCGCCGTGCAGACATTGAGCAGTTTGACGCCTCTGCGCTACCTGGGGCTCAGCGGCACCGACACTGTCGCCATGGCCGAGCACCTGCCGACTTTGGCCCGGCTGCCCAACCTGGAAAACCTCTGGCTGAGCGACAATGATTTACAGCTGACGCCAACCGCCATGCAAGCGCTGCGCTCGATGCCATTGCTGGACTACCTCGACCTGTCGCGCAATCCTCTGGGCGAGCACCTGGACCTGGCGGAACTGCCGGTCATCGGTGCGCTCAACTTGCGTGAATGCGGTTTGACCCAGTGGCCTCGAGGGCTGACTGAGCTGATGTCGCGCGATCCGCTGACGTTGCGCCGCGTCGCGCTCGACGACAATGCCATTACCGAGGTGCCGTCGCTGGCCGAGCTGGCATTCTTCCGGGAAGAACCGCAGGTGACGACCCCATTGACCCTCTCCTATGCCGGGCTGAGCGAGCTCAGTGTCCGCCGGCTGCAAGCCGTGGGCGTGTCCTTCAAGTACCTCGACGTATTGGCCGCCACTGCCAGTCCTGAAGGGCTACAGCGGCTCCGTGAGCTTCGCGCCCACCCTCAATCGACACGTTTCATCCAATTGCTCGACCGCTTGGGCGAAACTGCGGACCGGACGCTTGCACCGGACAACCTGGCCAGTCGCGCCTGGGCTGTGATCGACGGCGCTGCCCAATCACCGGCGTTGCGCGACGAGTTGTTCTCACTTGCGCAGCGCCCGGATACCTGCGGCGATCAAGTCATCGCGCTGTTCAATGATCTTGAGGCACAGCTGCTGTTTGCCAGGGCCAACGATGCCACCTTGGACGGTCCGCAACGGGCCACTGAGCTGCTCGCCACCTCGCGCAGCCTGTTTCGCCTGAGCCGGGTCGAATCGCTGGCGCGGGCTGAGGTGCAGCGACGGGTACGCGAACGGCAGATCGAGCTGGACGAGTTCGAGGAGGTCGAGGTGCTGCTGGCCTACCGAATTGGCCTGGCGCAACGCCTGGAGTTGCCCAATCAGCCCTATGGCATGTTGTTCGCCAATATCGAACCGGTCACGGCACAGCAGCTCGAAGCCGCCGCGCAACAGGTTCATCAGGCTGAGATCAGGGAGGCTTTGCTGGAGTGGCACATGCTGCAGGACTACTGGTTGGGCTACCTGCGCCGCACGTTCGCCGATCGCCTGGAACAGACCCTGGCGCCATTCGTTGCGCGGCAGCAGGCGCTGGAAGCGGCACCGTACGCTGAAGGGTACGACGAGCAACTGGTGGCGCTGCAGGTCGAGCAACACGCCGCTGAAGCGAGCCTGTTGCGGGCGCTGACCGAGCAGGCCATGGGCGGCTGAGCGGGCACACCTATCTACCGCAAACCCAGCCTTGGGCTTTGTTCCACTGGTGCTTCGCCCGCTACAACCCCGTAGCGGGCATTGCCATGGAGCACAGCCATGACCCTTGATCCTGCCGTAACCGGCGAAATCGCGTCCTATCAGTCATTGATCGAAACGGTACTGCCGCCGTGGTTGACGACAGCAGTACCGGAATTACGCGAGGCCTATTTCGCAAGTTCCCTGCTCAGTGCGCGGTCCAGTGCGAATGCCGCGCAGTTGAGCGCGCGCCTCCAGACGCCTGCGGCGTTCTGCGCGCCGCTGCTGCAGGCGGCGTTGCAGAAGGCCTATCCAACCCTGGGGCTGGACGTCGACAAGCACGAATTGATTCGCATGGTGCGTACTCGCCACGGGTTGACCACCCAGCTGACCCCCAGGCACCAGACCCTGCTTGAAGCGGCATTGCAGAACTTCCTGCCAAGCGAAGCGAAGCCGGGTGGGCTGGAAGCCGGTTCGGTCATTCTGCCCGTAGGCGCGTTCGGTTTTACCCTCAACGACGACGGCAGCCTGCTGTATCGCTACCCGGACAGTGCCCGTGTCAAGCTTGACGTGCATGATTTTGCAGCGTTGGTGCGCACGCTGGATCTGGGCCGTCAGTACCAGGAGCACTTCAAGTCGGTGTTTCGCCCGCTCGGGCAGACACCCAGTGCAGACGCCGAGCAGGCCGACACTGCCACCACCTTCAGCCTGGCCATTGCCGACAATCTGGATGCAGCGGCCGTCACCGCGCGTATCCGCGGAGACATCAGCGAAGCGGCCTACCAGGCGCTCAAGCAGATCACGCAGCCGACGGACTTGCAGCCCCCGCGTTGGGAGGGCAAGGCCTTGCAGTTCTGCCAGCTGGGCTTGCTGCACACACCGCTGACCACCGGCTACAGCCTGCTGGGCATGGTGCTGATCGAGCAGGTGGGCGGGCCGGCTTGCCTGGCTTACCTGCCCGGCGAGCCGGATCATGCACTCAAGGAATATGCTTCGCGCCAGGCCTTTGCCGATACGTTGCGCGAGAAATTGCGCGCGGTGCCTTACCGTGACCACTTCGCGCGCTTCGTCGCCCAGCGCAGTCAGGCGGCCTTTACCGATCGGCTGGTCAATACCTTGTCGCCGATACCCTGGATCGTGCCGGGCGAGTTCGCCAAGCCGCCGGTCCCCGACCCTGCAGCGGACATCGGCCTGCGCGCGTATCCCGTCGAGGGCAAGCTTGTGCACCTTCTGTACAGCCAGCAACTGATCAAGCTGGGTGAGAGTGCGCGGCTGGCGGTGGTGCCGACCGATGACGAGGATCAATTGGCCCGTGAACAGCGCCTGGCGTGGTGGGAAGGTCTGTTGGCGAGCGCCTTCGATGTCGCCACGTTCGTGATACCTGGCGCGGGTGAACTGGGGTTGGCCGTGGGTGCGGTGGAACTGGTCAAGAACCTGTGCCTGGGGGTCGATGACTGGAAGCACGGACAGACGGTGGAAGCGATCAGCCAATTCAGCGCGGTGGCGCAGAACGTAGCCCTGTTGGCCAGCGGAGCGGCTGCAGGCATCGCCCTGGCCCACTCGCCGTTCATGGAAGCGCTCGTCCCGGTCACCGACAGTGCCGGCACGCGACGTTTGCTGCATCCGGATCTGACGGCGTATGCCGCTGACATCAACCTGCCTGCCGAGGTTACGCCCAACGCGCTAGGCCAATATCAGCTCGATGAGCGCACCTACGTACGCATCGATGAGCACTACTACCAGCAAGTGCTGGATGAGGCGAGCGGAAACTGGGTGATCGAACACCCCAAGCTGCGCGACAGCTATCGTCCGGTGCTGACCCACAACGAGGCCGGGGCCTGGCAGCACATTCACGAGCAGCCACTGCAATGGCAAGGTGCTCGACTGTTGCGTCGGTTCGGCGCTATCACCGATCGGTTGAGCGATGTGCAACTGCTGCAGGTCAGCGATGCTTGCGGGTTTACTCCCGAACAGTTGCGCGACATCCATGTGAATCGACAGCCTGCTCCCGCGCTGTTGCAGGACGCGCTGCTGCGTTATCGCGCCCGGCGCGATGTCGAGCGCCTGGTGGCGAACGTTCGCCAGGCACAGCCTCCAGGGGAGGGCGCCGCCTACTGCCTGCCGCTGCTGCAGCGCATACCCGGCTGGCAGGAAAGCTGGGCAGTGCGTGTGGTCGCGGACGATGGCCATTTCGTGCAGTACGGCCCGAACGATGCCGAGCCGATTGTGGTCCAGCGCCGCGACTGGCTGGCGGGCAACCTGTGCGAGCGCATCGTCGAGCAACTCGATACCACCCGCAAACAGCGTCTGTTTGCCGACAGCGTGGAGAACACGGTGAAAGGTCAATCCTCGGCACTGTCGCAAGCCCTGGCCAATGAAGTGCAGGCGGCCAGCGCTGACATTGCCGCCGGGCTCTACGCCCAGCAGGAGCCCACGGTGACCACCGAGGCGGCGCCGGTCAAGCGCCTGTTCCCGGGCCTGTCCGGACGTGCGGCCAATGACCTGGCGGCAAAGGCGCAGGACTGGGAGGTGAGTCAGTTACAGGGCAGCGGACGGCTGTCGGTGCGCCTGGCCGAACAGGCGCGCCTGTACTTGCGCGAACAGCGTCTGAATGAGGCCTGCGAGGGGCTGATCGACCCGTCCCGTACATCCGAGGATCGCGATAGCCTGGCGCTCGGCCTGCTCGCGCACCTCCCGGGCTGGTCGGGAAACACTCGGATCGAGCTCCGTGCCGGCTACGTCCGGGGCCGTGAACTGGCCTCGGTGGGCGCTGAGTCGGCCACCGAGGTGAAGTATCTGGTCAGCCAGGATGGCCAATACCAGGCGTTCGATGCCCGGGAGCAGGCGCTGGCCGGCAAGCAGGATGTGTTCGGGGCGCTGTGCAGTGCCCTGCCGGATACCGAGCTCACGGCGTTGTCGCTTTCGCGCTGGGACAGCCAGGGGCTGCGCACGCGCTTGGCCGCGCTGGCCGCGGCCGATCGAACGCGGGCCGGTCAATTGCTCGGGCAAAGGGTTCTACAGCCCTGGTTCAAGCTGCCCTTGCTCACCGAACACGGGGCGGGTTACCCGCTCAGTGGGCGAGGGGATGCCTCGTGGGGCCAGCGTCGACGCCTGCGAGCGCTGTACCCCAGCCTCAGTTACCGAGACATGGCCGAGTTGCGTCGAGTGCTGCGCAGGCCGGGTGAGAGTTTCGAGCTGGCGATTCAGCGACTGGAGCAGGAATACAAGGTACTGGACAGCTCGCTGGATCTCTGGAGCAAAGCGTTGCCCGAGTATGCCGTCGCACGCGCCGAGGCACGGACGCGCCTGCTCAGGGCGTGGCGTGGCGAAACCCTGCGCGTCAACCTCAGCGGCAGGGTCATTGGCGCTTTGCCTTTGATCACCGCGGATTTCAGCCATATCGTCGAACTGAAGCTGGAGCGCATGAGCCTGGACGAAGACCCTTCCTTCTTTCTCTCGCGCTTCCCGATGCTTGAAAAACTGTCCCTGGCGCAGAACTTTCTACGCGCCATCCCCGCGCAGATCAAAGCGCTCAAGGCACTGAAACACCTGGACCTGCAGCTCAATGTGCTGGAGCCGGCAGCGGATGTGTTCGCCGACCTGACCGAGGATGGCAACAGCCCCCTGCGGGTGTTGAATCTGGATCGCGCCTATGTGCCGAGCGTGGTAGACGGCCACGCGCAGGCGATACTCATCGGCGAGCAGGCGATGACCAGCCTTGCGCGACTCAAGCAACTGCGTTCTCTGATTCTGGCCAACAATACGTTCACCATCGACGACCGGGGCATGACGATCCTGGGTCGCATGAATCAACTGGAAGAGCTGTCGTTGAAAAACACGTTCCAGACGTTGACTGATCAGGGCCGTCAGGCACTCGGGCGGCTGACACGCCTCAAGTCCCTGAACCTGAGCTTCACCGAGCTGGGGCAGGCGCCGGACGTTACCCGCATGCGCATGCTGGAGAAGCTGATCCTGCGTTCCACCGGTATCACCGAGTGGCCAGAGGGTCTGAGCTTCCTGATGAATCGTCACGCCACGCCATTGCGCTGGATCATCCTGAGCGACAACAACCTCACCGAGCTGCCTGACATCGGTGCAACCACCTATGTCAGCATGATGCGCTCCTTCCTGTTGCGTGAGCAGTTCCACTTCAACCTCGACCGCAACCCGCTTTCGGAGCTCTCACGGCGCCGCTTGCGACGGGCGCGCGTCAGTTTCGAATGGGGCGAGCGCAACACGACAAGCAGCGGACACGAGCAGGCCAGCAATGCCTGGCTAGCCGACTGCCCCGCCGGTTTGCGTGCCAGTATCGAGGCGGACCAAAGCACCCCGGAAGCAGCTGCCTTCTATCGAGTGATGGCCCGACTGACCTCCACCGACGCCTACAAACGCCACCCCGAACCGTTCAAGGCGCGCATGTGGTCGGTGATGCGCGCGGTGGTTGCCGATGCCCAGGCAGCGGGCGATGGGCTGGGGACGGGCGACTTGCGCGAGCAGCTGTTCGAGCATGCGACGCTGGTAGACGGCAGTTGCGGGGACGGCATGAGCGTTGTGCTGGATTATTTCGAGACCCGAACCCTGGCTTGGCAGGCGGCGTCCTCGGCCGTGGCCGGTGGCGAGGCAATGCTGCAGCCGTTGTTGGGCTTGGGACGCCAGCTGTACCGGGCGGCACTGGTGGATGAGTATGCCGCGGCCATCACTCAGGGACGCTTGAATCGACGTGCCGCCCTGATTCAGAACAGCCCGGAAACACCCGCGCTGCACGCCATGGATCAGATCACGGACGCGCAACTGCTTGATGGCACCCCGGACGAAGTCGAGATTCGTTTGCTGCTGCGTAACCGTCTGCAGGCGCGTTTGGCACTGCGTGCGCAGCCATCGATGCTGTACAGCGAAATTCTCTCCACCGAGACAACCCGGCAAGTGGGTAATGCGGTGCTTACGGATGAAACCGCCAGCGGGCTGTTGGACTGGCTTGCCGAACAGCCGTTCTGGAGCCTGTACCTGCGTCGGGTGTATCCGCAGCGCTTCGAAGCGGTCGAGACCTTGTGGGGGAACGTGCTGATCCATTTCGAAGAGGCGAAGACGCTGGATCTGTTCAGTGTGGAGCCGGAGAACCTGGGCGCTGTGCTCAAGGCACTCGGCGATCTGGCCCCGGAAACCCTGTGGACCGGGCCGCAAGGAGAGCCACTGCGCGTGGTGATGACGGATCAGGCGGCGTTGGAGATGTACGCCTCGATCAGTACGGGTCGTACCAAGGCAACCCGAGGGTTGATCAGAACCCTGTCTGAAGAGGTGACTGCAGCGAACGTCCAGTAAAGGACATCCGGCAAGAAGGAGCAAAAGGCTGGCGCGGCGAGAGCCCCGCCAGCCTTTTTGCGTTCAGCGACGACGGAACAGGGGCAGCGGTTCGTCGGTGGCCGCCTGATAGGTCACGGAGAAATCCTTGAGGCTTTCCAGTGCTTCGTACGGATCTTTGTCGGCGCGCAAGGCGAAGGCATCGAAGCCGCAACGGTGCAGGTAGAACAGTTGGTCACGCAGTACGTCACCGATGGCGCGCAGTTCACCCTTGAAGCCATAACGATCGCGCAACAGGCGTGCGTTCGAGTAGTTGCGGCCGTCGGTGAATGCCGGGAAGTTCAGGGCAATGACCTGGAACTGGTTGGCCACCTCGCCGATCTCTTCGGCTTCCTCGTCACTGTCCAGCCACACGCCCAGGCCGCCATCGCGGGCCTGGAGCGCCGGACCGTGTTCGCGCCACAGGGCCAGCGGTACGATCAGGTCATCGCAGTTGCTGATGCCGTCGAACGGGGTGTCCTTGGGCAGCAGGTGCCAGGTTTCGTCGACGACTTCGTTGTTCTTAATGATTCGCTGCATAGACGCGCTCCTTGAAGGGGTCGATGCCGATCCGCTGGTAGGTATCGATGAAACGCTCATCTTCAGTGCGTTTTTCCACGTACACGTCGATCAGCTTGGAAATGACATCGGGCATGGCTTCCTGGGCGAAGGAGGGACCCAGGATCTTGCCCAGGCTGGCGTCGCGGCTGGCGCTGCCACCCAGGGACACCTGGTAGAACTCTTCGCCTTTCTTGTCCACGCCCAGAATGCCGATGTGGCCAACGTGATGGTGACCGCAGGCGTTCATGCAACCGGAGATGTTGAGATCCAGCTCGCCGATGTCGAACAGGTAGTCCAGATCGTCGAAACGACGCTGGATGGATTCGGCGATCGGAATCGACTTGGCGTTGGCCAGGGAGCAGAAATCCCCCCCTGGGCAGCAGATGATATCGGTCAGCAGACCGATGTTCGGCGTGGCGAAACCGCCTTCACGCAGCTCGTTCCACAGGCTGAACAGCTGGGCCTGTTCGACGTCGGCCAGAATGATGTTCTGCTCATGAGAGGTGCGCAGCTGGCCGAAGCTGTACTTGTCGGCCAGATCGGCGACGGCGTCGAGTTGCTTGTCGGTCAGGTCGCCAGGGGCCACGCCGGTCGGCTTGAGCGACAGGGTTACCGCCACATAGCCGGGCTTCTTGTGCGCCAGGGTGTTGCGCGAACGCCAGCGGGCGAAGCCGGGGTGCTCGCTGTCGAGCTGGGCCAGGTCAGCCGCAAAATCAGGCAATGCCTTGTAGTCCGGGTCGACGAAGTGCTTGGCCACACGGTGCAGCTCGGCCTCGGTCAGGGTCGTGCTGCCGCCACGCAGGTGCTCCATCTCGGCGTCGACTTTCTGGGCGAAGACTTCTGGCGTGAGGGCCTTGACCAGGATCTTGATGCGCGCCTTGTACTTGTTGTCACGACGGCCATAGCGGTTGTACACGCGCAGGATGGCGTCCAGGTAGCTGAGCAGGTCCTGCCACGGCAGGAACTCGTTGATGAACGCGCCCACTACCGGCGTGCGGCCCAGGCCGCCACCGACCAGGACGCGGAAGCCCAGGTCGCCGGCGGCGTTGTGCACGGGCTCGAGACCAATGTCGTGCACCTCGATCGCTGCGCGGTCGGTGCTGGCGCCGTTGACGGCAATCTTGAACTTGCGCGGCAGGTAGGCGAATTCGGGGTGGAAGGTGGTCCACTGACGAACGATCTCGCACCAAGGGCGCGGGTCGATCACCTCGTCGGCGGCAACGCCGGCGAATTGGTCGGTGGTGACGTTGCGCAGGCAGTTGCCGCTGGTCTGGATCGCGTGCATCTGCACGGTGGCCAGTTCAGCGAGAATGTCCGGAATGTCTTCCACGGCCGGCCAGTTGAACTGCACGTTCTGCCGGGTGCTGATGTGGGCGTAGCCTTTGTCGTAATCGCGAGCGATCTTGGCCATCATGCGCGTCTGGCGCGATGTCAGCTGGCCGTAGGGCACGGCGACGCGCAGCATCGGGGCAAAACGCTGGATGTACAGGCCGTTCTGCAGGCGCAGCGGGCGAAATTCTTCTTCGCTCAGTTCGCCAGCCAGGTAGCGGCGGGTCTGATCCCGGAACTGCTTGACGCGGTCCTCGATGATCCGTTGATCGTACTCGTCATAAACGTACATGGTGATCCTGTTCTCAGGCTGTCTTTCGCATCATCAGAAAAAGCACGCGCACGGTCGCGCACTCTTAGCAGAGCCGACGGAAGATAACAGTTTGTAAATAGACGTAAAAGTGACGTTTGAGTATATGCACCGAACCAGAATGCATATGCCCGTGGGAGTGTTCACCCTGTGGGAGCGGTCATACTGTGGGAGCGGGCTCTGCCCGCGAAGGGGACACCGCGCAGTGCCTGCGGAGCTGCAGTGACCTTTTCGCGGGCAGAGCCCGCTCCCACAGGATTCGCGCTCACCTTGTTGGAGCGGGGCGGGCGGCCAGCCCTCTGCGCGAGGGCACACCACGGATCCAGGTCTATCAGAGCGCCTTGCTGATATGGATGTCGCTGATGTTCGCGGCGTCGTCGCCATGCAGGGCGACCAACGCCGCCTTGGCTTCTTCCAGCGAGCCCGTTTCCAGGTGCGCGAAGTCCCAGCGACGCTGCCCGTCGAGGTTGTAGCGGATCACGTACTTGATCATGGGTGCCCCTGCATCAGGTGAATTTCGAAGCCGTGCGGCGCACGATCTTGATCTTGTGGGTGAACGTGCTCTTGCGCGTGACGCTCGACAGCTTGGTGCCGGCGGTGTCGATGGTGATGTTCCAGAAACCGGTACTGGGCGCCGTGATCTTGGCCGGGAAGGTGTCGAACGCGCCGCCATGATAGGTATGTCGCCCACCGTTCTTGAAGCTGCGGAAGTTGGCGTCGCTCATCAGGCGGATGTTGCAGCGCTGAGAGCACTCGATGACAACCAGATCGTCTTCATTGAGGTGCTCGCGCTGGTGAACGAATTTCATGGGCTCTCCACAGTTACAGGTGCGCGAAAAAGCGCAACGATATCATGTGCATCGCAGCGCGGATAAATTCTACCGATGCATGGAGCAAATTCATGACCTTGCGGTCACAGGGTATTTAATGACGGAGATGCATCATGAAGTGGGCCTGGTTGACGGCAGTGGTAATGCTCGGTGGTTGTGCCACCGTGACGGACATCGAGAAAAGCCCCGAGACCATGAGTGTGATTTCCGGCAAGACCCCCAAGGAATATTCCACCTGTGTGGTCGCCCAGTTGAGCGACAGCCGCGGACCGTCGGTGATCGAACAGAAACACGACGGCTATCGCATCATCGTTCCGCAGAAACTCTCCAAGGATCCGGCCGCCGTGCTGATCGTCGACGATCGTTCCGGCGGCAGCAGCATCAAGGTACACGAGCGCCTGTCCAATGTGCCTCTGCGCCCGGCTGACGTGCGCCAGGCGGCCGAGAAATGCATTTCCGGCTGAGCCGATCCTACTTGCAGATCACCACCAGGCTGCGGGTCTGGTAGTTGCCCAGGTCGGCATCCGCCAGCCCAGCCTCGTCCGCACGTCGCGGCACGCCCTGAGTCGCTACCGTCTGGTAGCCGCCGGGGCACTCGAGTCTTGCCTGCTCGTCGCACTTGTCCCAGGACATGGCCTGACCCGAACAGTCGATGTTCAAGCCCTGTTGGCCGTTCTTCAAAATGGTGGGGGAAGTACTCGCGCAGGCCGAAACGGCGAGCACGGCGATGCAAGACAGGGTAGTGCGCAGGAGGGTGTTCATGGGGCGGGATTCTTCAGGTAGACAAGGGGGCCGCTATGCGGTGGCCCAATGCTATACACTGGCAAGCGGCAAGGGTAGTTGTGCAAGGAAAAATTCCGTTGCTCGACCGATGTAGCAATATTTACCCTGCAGTGGAACTATATGCATCAGGATTTCTCTATCAACCAATCAATTGGCCAGCGGCAGACATTGTGAAGTAGTCGACGCCTGAAACCGACTGTGCCGTACCTCGTCAGCATTGCTCTTTTGTAAGGACTCACATGATCAAGAAATGC
>NZ_DJUS01000106.1:0-43928 GCF_002438365.1 Pseudomonas sp. UBA6276 | reverse complement strand
GAATCGGACGGGTTGAGCATGGCCATCTTCGACTTGTTCTCGGAGCCGCCACCCTTGGCTGCTACGTCCACTTCCACGGTGTTGCCGGGCACGATGGAGTAGTGGATCACCGCCGGGGTGTTGTCCTTGGTGTTCTTGCGAGCGCCGGCCGGGTCGGCCAGGATCGAGGCGCGCAGGACGTTTTCCGGCAGGTTGTAGGCGCGACGCACGCCCTCGTTGATCATATCGTCCAGGCCCATGGTGGCGCCGTCCCAGCGCACGTCCATGCCCACGCGCACGAACACGGTGACGATGCCGGTATCCTGGCAGATCGGCCGGTGGCCGGTGGCGCACATGCGCGAGTTGATCAGGATCTGGGCGATGGAGTCGCGCGCCGCCGGGGACTCTTCACGCAGGTAGGCCTGGTGCATGGCCTGGATGAAGTCCACGGGGTGGTAATAGGAAATGAATTGCAGGGCGTCGGCGACGCTCTGAATCAGGTCGTCTTGTTTGATCACGGTCATGGGGCGCGCTCCTCTTGGTGGGGAACATTCGTTAAGAAAGCGGGTCAGGTCTAGCCTGGCGCACGGCTTTCGAGGTGCGTCAACGTGTAGCAGGTTGGCGCGAAAAAGGCGCGGCAGTATAGCGCGGCTGAACCGAGCTGACACGCTGGATCGATGGAGTGGCGTGGGGTTGAGGCGGATACACCGTTGGTCCGATACCCGGTAGACTTCGTCGAGCCCTCCAAAATTGAATAGTTATTTGACCCCTTGGCCATTATTATGGCATCACACCTTTGCACTGTTACGGTGCAATCAGGGGATGGATTCCCGTTCAGCACAGCGAGTCTGCGAGTGACCGAGTCCGCCCTTCAACATCTACTGATCAAGCGTTTCTCGCTGGCTGCCTGCACCTATGCGTTGGTGCTGGTGCTCGTGTGGGTGGCCATCCTGACTCAGTATTGCAGCGTGTCGCTGGTGACAGCGGTGGGCAGTACTTGCCTGGTCGTCGTCAGCCAGGGCGTGCTGTACTGGGTCTTCCGCAGCGGCACCAATCTGCGCTTTCGCGACCCCAGCCTTACCGAGTTCCAGGTGCTGCTGGCCGTGGCCTGGCATACCTGGCTGATCGCCAATCTGGAAGTGGCTCGCGGCACCTTCATGGTGGTCTACGTGTTGATCCTGCTGTTCGGCGTGTTCCACCTGCCGCGCCTGGCGTTCGTGCGCTGTGCGCTGGTGGTGTTCGTCGCCTTCGTCGGGGTCAATCTGTGGGAAGCCTATCGCATGGCGCTGCCGGATCCGGGGCTGGCCACGCTGCAGATCTGCGCCATGCTGGTGGTGCTGCTGTGGTTATGCATGTACGCCAGCTACGTGCAGAGCTCGCGCCAGCGCATGCGCCAGCGTCGCTACGCCCTGCAGGCGCACCAGGACACCCTGCGCGGCATGATGCGCCAGCTCGAAGACCTGGTGGCCACCGATGAACTCACGGGCCTGTTCAATCGTCGGCATTTCCTGCGCCTGGCGTCGCGCGAGCTGGCCACGCTCAAGCCGGGTGTCGAGCATGGCTTGGCTTTGATCGACCTCGATCACTTCAAGCGCATCAACGACATCCACGGCCACGCAGCCGGTGATCAGGTGCTGCAGGCCTTTGCCGCCGTGACCCAGGACTGCCTGCGCGATACCGATGTACTGGCCCGCTATGGCGGCGAAGAATTCGTGCTGTTGATGCCGCAAGTCGATGCGGATCATCTGGTGCGCAGCTGCGAGCGGCTGCGTCGCGCGTTTGCCGACGCCGACCCGCAGGGCCTGGGCGCGGCCAATCTGAGTCTGTCGGTGGGCATGACCTTGCTGGCGCCGGGCGACGATCTGGATGACGCGCTGCAGCGTGCCGACCAGGCGCTGTATCGGGCCAAGCGCGAGGGTCGCAACCGCTGCGCGGCAGCTTGGGACATGGCCGATGCCTGAACTGGAAACAGGCCGGCAGCGCTGGACGGTCGCGGCCGGCAGCAACCTGCTCGATGCCCTCAACGAGGCCGGCCTGCAGGTGCCTTTCAGTTGTCGCGCAGGCAGTTGTCATGCGTGTCTGGTGCGCTGCCTGGCTGGTGAGCCCCACGACCGCAAACCTGACGCCCTGAGTGTCGGCAAGCGCGAGCAGGGCTGGCGCCTGGCCTGCCAGTGTCAAATCGTCGAGGACTTGCAGGTGGCGGTGTTCGATCCTCAAGGTGACGGTACGGCTGCACGAGTGATCGGCCATGACTGGCTGTCGGCCAACGTGCTGCGCCTGCGGCTGCAGGCGGAACGTGAACTGCGCTATCACGCCGGGCAGCACATGGTGCTCTGGACCGCCACGGCCGCAGGAGTGCGGGTCGCGCGGCCTTATTCCATCGCCAGCCTCGCCCAGGCCGACGAGTTTCTGGAGTTTCATCTGAGTTGTCGACGCACCGGCGCTTTCATCGATCAGGCCCGTCAGTTCAAGGTGGGCGATGTTGTGCAGGTAGGCGAAGTCCGCGGCGGCGCCTTGCATTACGATCCCGAATGGCAGTCCCGGCCACTGTGGCTGTTCGCCGCCGGTACCGGTCTGGCGCCCTTGTGGGGCGTGCTGCGCGAGGCGTTGCGGCAAGGGCATCAGGGACCGATCCGCGTGCTCCACATGGCCGATGAGCACTATCTGGATGAACCCTTGCGGGCGCTTGCCCAGCTTCATCCCAACCTGATGGTCGAGCAGTTCCCGGCCGGCGAGCCACCGCCCTTGCGGCTTTCCTCGCGTCAGACCATCGCGCTGGTGTGCGGTTCGCCGATCAGTGTGGAGGAGTTCTCCCGACGGCTGTTCCTGGCCGGGCTGCCCAGAAGCCAGCTGTACAGCGACGTGTTCGTCGGCCGCGGCTGAGGCGATGACCGCCCCCTCCAGGAGCGGTCATCGGCCGCGAAAAGAGCCCCAGGCTATACCTGACACACCGCAGCGCATCCTTCGCGGCCTCAGACCGCTCCTACAGAAATGCAAAAGGCCCCGAGGTTTCAACCCCGGGGCCTTTGGTCTTTCAGCGAGCAATCATCAATCGACCAGCGGATCACCCACGTGCAGGATCTTCATCCCGTTCGTGCCACCGGTCGTGGCGTAGCTGTCGCCCTTGGTCAGGATGACCCAGTCGCCTTGCTGCACGATGCCCATCTCCAGCAGCTTGTCGATGGCGGCCTTGCTCACTTCGCTCGGCGGCAGCACGGCCGGATCGAAGTCGACCGGGTAGACGCCGCGGAACATCGCCGCACGTGCCTGGGTGGCGCGCTGAGGCGAGAAGGCGAAGATCGGTACCGACGAGCGCAGGCGCGACATGATCAGCGAGGTGTACCCGGTTTCGGTCAGGGCGATGATCGCCTTCACGCCCGGGAAATGGTTCGCCGTGTACATGGCGGCCAGCGCGATGCTTTCGTCGCAGCGCTCGAACTGGGTGTACAGACGATGGCTGGACTTCTTGCTGGTCGGGTGCTTTTCCGCGCCGACGATGATGCGTGCCATGGCCTGCACGGCTTCGATCGGATAGGAACCGGCAGCACTTTCGGCCGAAAGCATCACGGCGTCGGTGTAGTCGAGCACGGCGTTGGCCACGTCGGACACTTCGGCGCGGGTCGGCATCGGGTTCTGGATCATCGACTCCATCATCTGGGTCGCCACGATCACCGCCTTGTTGTTGCGGCGGGCGTGCTGGATAATCTTCTTCTGGATACCGATCAGCTCGGCGTCGCCGATTTCAACACCCAGGTCGCCACGCGCCACCATGACGGCGTCGCTGGCGCGGATCAGGCCGTCGAGGGTCTCGTCGTCGGCAACGGCTTCGGCGCGTTCGATCTTGGCCACCAGCCAGGCGGTACCGCCCGACTCGTCACGCAGCTGGCGCGCGTATTCCATGTCCGACGCATCGCGCGGGAAGGACACGGCCAGGTAGTCCAGGTCCATTTCTGCGGCCAGCTTGATGTCGGCCTTGTCTTTCTCTGTCAGGGCCGGGGCGGTCAGGCCGCCACCGCGACGGTTGATGCCCTTGTGGTCGGACAGTGGACCGCCGATCAGCACCGAGCAATGCAGCGAGTCGGCGGTGGCGGTTTCCACGCGCATGACCACACGACCGTCGTCGAGCAACAGCTCGTCGCCGACACCGCAGTCCTTGACCAGGTCAGGGTAGTCGATACCCACGACGTCCTGGTTGCCCTCGGTGAGCGGATGGCTGGTGGAGAAGGTGAAGCGGTCGCCGACCTTCAGTTCGATGCGTTTGTTGGCGAACTTGGCGATGCGAATCTTCGGACCTTGCAGATCGCCCAGCAGGGCGACGTGACGCCCCAGCCGTGCAGCGATCTCGCGGATCAGACGGGCGCGAGCCTTGTGCTCATCCGGTGTACCGTGGGAAAAGTTCAGGCGAGCGACATCCAGGCCGGCCTTGATCAGTTGTTCGATCACTTCCGGCGAGTTGGAGGCGGGGCCCAGGGTGGCAACGATTTTGGTACGGCGAGCGGTCATGCACTGACTCCTTTATTGAAGCGCTGGCAAAGGCTACTCCTCAATTGCGCTGGCGTCATCGTTCCTCTGCACTCGATAGAGAGGATTTGGACAGAGACAGTTGGCGCGCGCCGGCATCGGACGCCCGGGTATTGAAGATTCCCGGCAACGGGTCGATAAAGCCTCATACCCCCTGCGGCAGGAGAGTCCCATGCGCGCGCTTGTATTGATTGCCCTGGCCATCGCCGTGTCAGGCTGCACCCGCTGGTCGATGGACCAGCACCTGAACAGCGCCTACCGCGCCTACGACGACGGCAACTGCGAGAAGGTCGTGCTGGAGCTGTCCCAGGTCGACCGCAAGAGCCGTTCGCGGCCGTACGTGCAACCGGAAGTCTCGATGCTGCGAGGCCAGTGCCTGGAGCGCCAGAAGCTCTACGTCGATGCGGCACAGACCTACCAGTACATCATCAATCGCTATCCCTCCAGCGAATACGCCTACCGCGCCCAGGCCCGTCTGCAAACCCTGGATCAGCTTGGCCACATGAGTCCCGGTGTGCCTGCACAGCCACGTCCAGCGGCATTCTGAGGTGAATTTCCTGTACTCTGAAACGATCTGGAAAACGCCTGGGACACCTGAACGGGTGTACCTGTGAAACGACAGAGGACGAACGCGACACTTATGCCGGATATCTACAGCAGACCCATCATGTACACCGAGCGTCGGATCGAACGGCACCAGTTGCCGTACTACCTGAAGGTCTACAACCGCTACACCGGCCGCGCCATGGGCTACATGGGCAACATTTCGGACGTCGGCCTGATGCTGATCAGCGAACTGCCGCTGTTGGTCGGTCCGGTGTTCGAACTGCAGGTGAAAATCCCCTCGGTCGAGGGCGAGCCCAAGCTGATCGACCTGTCGGCGCACTGCCTGTGGTGCAAGGAAGACGCGACCCCTGGGCACTACGATTCAGGCTTCGAATTGCAGGGCCCGGCGCCGACGGAGTTTCTCAAGCTGGTGGACGCATTGCGCCACTATTTCACGTTCCATCCTCAAGGTACTTCGTCCTGAGCAGGGACCCTGGGCTCAGACCCGCGGCTGGCGCAGGCTTCGATAGCGCAGCAGCGCTTCGGTGGCGATCTCTCCCGGCCATGCATCCACGACAGTAACACCTGCCGCGACCAGCCGATCGTGCAGCCCCTGACGCCAGAGCAGCCGCTGCATCACCCCGCAATAGAGCAGGGCATCGCGCCGAGTCTTGACCGGCTGCTGACGCAGGCGCTCGAGGGCTTCGTCGCGCAAGCTGGCCAGCAGCACCGGATGGCGCACCGCTACCTTGGCCAACGCAGAGACCCTGTCCGGCTCGTCAATCTCCTGGAAGCCGGTGACCATGACCACCAGCACAATGGCCTCGTCTTCGACAAGCAAGGCATCCAGGGTCGCGGTCGAGTCACCCGCCGTCGAGGAGGGTTGCAGATGCGCAAGCGCTTCGGCCATTCGCTGCAGCTGCTCGGCCCCGGATTGCGCCGCCAGGCTCACCGGCGTCACGCAGGATGACACCTGCAGGCCCACGGCATACCCGTCCGTCAGCGCTGCTTCGCCTACTTGCAGACACGCGTGCACGGCATGCCTCAGGTCGGTTTCGCGGTGGCCGGCCCAGGCGCCGCCGTCCAGCAGCATCATCACCACTGGGTCGGCCTCTCTTGCGGCCACACTCAAAGGGCGGTTGATCCGCGCGCCGACCGACATCGGTCCCAGGCTGTCCCGCAGGCTTTGCAGTTGCGCCACCGCGCGGGTGAATGCTCGACTCGACAGACGTCGGTGGCCGGCTGGCATCAACGCGGCGCCAACGCTGCGGGTCGAATGCTGCGACAGTTGCGCCAGCACCTGCCACTGGTCGGCAACGGCGAGCTTGTCGAAGCCGGGATGATGCAGACACGCGCGCTGCAGCACGTCTTGGCGCAGATGGCCGAGCAACGCCTGTGGACCCTGCTCGCGCAGACACTGACGTCCGTATCCACGTAGCCGGCGCAGCTGATGTCGGTCCAGCCCGTTCAAGCCCTGGTAGGGACGCCGCCGCGTCCTCATCCACCAGAGCCCCGACCCGGCGGCCAGCAACAGTACGACCAGCGCCCACGGCACGTATCGTCCAGGCTGATCGGCCGCCGGTTCGAACAGCCAGGTCACGTCACTGCCCTGATTCAGGTACCACAGCAGCCAGGCATTGTCGTAGCGCTGGATCTGCTCGCGCTTCCACAGTTGCGCATCGCTGACAAGAGTGATGAGGCCATCGCCGTAGGCCATCTGCATCAGATGGGTGGCGCCATTGCTGTTGGCCCATGCCTGAACCTTGCCGGTCGGGTCATCCAGATGGCGTTGCGTATCGAAGCTGAAATACGCCGGCGCTTCCTCGTCTTCCAGATAGAGCTTGGTCAGGCTCGGGTACTCATCGTCCGCAGCAGGGGGAAGCTGCGGCAGCTGCGCGCTCAACTGAACGCGGATCTGCAGACGATCGAGCAACGCATCGCCGCTGGTGGCGCTGGCTTCGTCCCACAGGGCGTCGGCCACCGTCAGCAGGCGTCCGCCGCGCTGTACCCAGTCCAACAGTCGGTCGACCTGCTGGGTGGACAGCGGCGTTTGCCGGTCCAGCAGCATCAGGCTGTTTCCCGCCGCAGGCAGGCTGTCCAAGGCGGCCCAGGCGGTTGTTGTGTGGTTGGCCAGCCTCTGAGCCTGCAGAAAGTCGCGGGCGCTTTGATAGGGCGTATTCCCTGACGGAGGCGAAGCGACGATGCGCGCGATGGATTGCCGGGCGCTCTGGCTATTTAGCGTCTGGTCCAGCAGGCGCGGGCTGTCGGGACCGGTAGCGCCGGTCAGGCCGACCCACAGGGCCAGCGTGACGAGCAAGGCCGCAGAACGCCGGATACGCTGCCCCTGGGCTGGCCTCAACGGACCGCTACCAGGCTCAACAGGTGTCCGTCGAACCAGGCAAACTGCCCGTCGATTTCGAATCCGTCGCCAAACTGTGGTGACAGGTCGGTCAACAGGCGCAGCCGCGCATGCCCTTCGGCCGACCACTGCAGCACTTCGGCATGCTCGAAATAGAAACGCTGCCCGACCAACGGGTACAACGCCTTGAACAGGCTTTCCTTGAGCGAGAAGGTCAGGGTGACTAGCGTATCCACCTGCGCCGGATCCATCCGCGTCATTTCCGCCGGGGTGAGGATTTCCGCGCACAGCCGTTCGGCGCGCGCCGCTGGCAGCAGGCTTTCGATATCCAGACCCAGCCCCAGGCAGTGGTCCCGATGGGCGACCACGGCCGCGGCCCGACCACTGCCGTGGGTGATCGACCCGACGATTTGCTCAGGCCAGACCGGGGCGCGGTCGGCGCCGATGGCCGGCACCTGCGCCTCGCCGGTCAACGCCTGTAGCGCGTCACGTGCGCAGACCCGTCCTGCCAGGTACTCGGCCTGACGCTTGGCCACCGAACGCTGAATCGACGCAGGCGGGGCAATGCCGCACTGCGCGAAGTCTTCGGCGGTCAGCGCGCGGTGATCGAAACGGCTGCTGAACAAACGCGCGCCGGGCACGGCCTCGGGCAGGGGCCAGTGTTGTCGCAGGTCGCTCAGGCAAGCGGGGAGGGCTGTATTCATGTGCGCATTCTGCCCAGCCTGGTCGTGCAAGGGAATGGCGATCATTGCACCCGCGTTTCACCGCTGAACACCAGGGTCTGGCGACAGCGCCGGCACAGGTAGCGGCGACCTCTGCCGACCAGGCCATGGCGTTGCGCCGAGAAGGCGAACTCGCTGTCGGGGCAGGGGCATTTGTACAGGTAGCGCATGACCTGGCGACGCTTCACGGCGTAGCTGTGGCAGCGGTGCGGGGTCAGTTCATAGACACCGCGCATGATCAGTTGCCATTCCTCGCCGTGAGGCGCGATGCGATCGCCGAACAGCTGGTGCGCCACCAGGTGCGCGACCTCGTGGGGCACGGTCTGCTTGAGGAAGTCTTCGGCATTCTCGCGGTAGAGCTGCGGATTGAAGCGCAGCAGGTTTTCGTGCAAGTGCGCCACACCGGCCTTCTGCCCGCGCAGCTGGGTGCTGACCACCGGGCGCCGGAAAGGGCGCTTGAAAAACAGCTCGGCCTGGCGAAAGCAGGCTTCGACGCGTTGATTGAGTTGCTCGGGCATTCTTCGACACACTCCAGGTGCAGCGATTATGCCGCAACCTCCGTGCAGTGCCGAGCCATCCGTCGGTGCCGTGCGGCCCTCACGCTTCGCAGACGGTACACGGCACGCATCAAAGTGCGTAAAATGCCCGGCCTTTGTCACCCACCTCGCGGGATCCTGTCGCCATGGGCACTCTTTCAGTCAACCAGAACAAACTGCAGAAACGCCTCCGTCGCCTGGCCGGTGAAGCCGTCGCCGACTACAACATGATCGAGAACGGCGACAAGGTCATGGTCTGCCTCTCGGGTGGCAAGGACAGCTACACCCTGCTCGATGTGCTGCTGCACCTGCAAAAGGTCGCACCCATCCAGTTCAGCATCGTGGCGGTGAACATGGACCAGAAGCAGCCGGGCTTCCCCGAGCATGTGCTGCCGGCCTACCTGGAACAGCTGGGCGTCGAATACCACATCGTCGAGAAAGACACCTATTCGGTGGTCAAGGAGCTGATCCCGGAAGGCAAGACCACCTGCTCGCTGTGCTCGCGCCTGCGCCGCGGCACGCTGTACACCTTCGCCGACCAGATCGGCGCGACCAAGATGGCTCTGGGGCACCATCGCGACGATATCGTCGAGACATTCTTCCTCAACATGTTCTTCAACGGCTCGCTCAAGGCCATGCCACCCAAGCTGCGCGCCGACGACGGGCGCAATGTGGTCATTCGGCCGTTGGCTTACTGCCATGAGAAAGACATCCAGGCGTACTCGGACTTCAAGGGCTTTCCGATAATCCCCTGCAACCTGTGCGGCTCCCAGGAGAACTTGCAGCGCCAGGTGGTCAAGGACATGCTGCTGGACTGGGAACGCAAGACGCCCGGCCGCACCGACAGTATCTTCCGCAGCCTGCAGAACGTGATGCCGTCGCAGCTGGCCGACCGCGACCTGTTCGATTTCCACAACCTGCGCATCGACGAGAACGCCCCGGTGCGGATCGCCAATGTGGTGAACCTGTAACACCGCAGCGCCCCTTTCGCGGGCAGAGGCCTCAGCCGCCCGCCCGGCTCCCACAGAAAACAATTCAGCCCGCAGCGATCACTGTGGGAGCGGGCTCTGCCCGCGAATGGGGCCTGAGCCACACCTCAATTCCTGTGACAAAAAAGTGGACGAACAAGCCGCCCGCAAAGGCTACCCCGCTATTTCTCGCCAACCGCCCCCGCCGTGACCACCTGCACGCTCAGGCGCGGTGTCGCCAGGTCCAGCCCGGCTTCATCCAACTGGCGCTTGAGTGCCAGGTTGAAGGCCCGCGACACTTCCCACTGCTTGATCGGCCCGGTCTTGAACCGCGCGCGCAGGATCGCCGTGCCCGACTCGAAGCTTTCCACCCCCTGAAACTCCAGCGGAGACCAGATATCGCGCCGATGCAACGGATCGCTGCGCATCTTCTGGCCCACTTCGCGCATCATCTTGATGGCGTCGTCGATCCCCATGCTGTAGGGCACCGCCACACGAAAGATGGCGTAGCCGAATTCCCGCGAGTAGTTCTTGATGCTCTTGATTTCGCTGAAGGGGATGGTGTGCACGATACCGTCGATGTCGCGCAGGCGAACCGTACGGATGGTCAGGCCCTCGACGGTGCCCAGATGGCCGCCCACATCCACGTAGTCATCGATGGCCAGCGAGTCCTCGATGATGATGAACAACCCGGTGATCAGGTCTGCCACCAACGACTGTGCACCGAAACCGATGGCCAGACCGATCACCCCCGCACCCGCCAGCAGCGGCGTCACGTTCATGCCCATGTTGGCCAGGGCGATGATCGCGGCAATGATGAAAATGGTCACGAACAGCACGTTGCGGATCAGCGGCATCATGGTCTGCGCGCGCGCGTTGGCCATGCCCTTGCGCGAGCGGGTAAGGGCATGATGGATGCCGGTGTCGGCCAGAATCCACACCAGCCAGGCGAAAATCAGAGTGCCCACCAGGCTGGCCAGGCGCACCGAGATTTCGTGACCATCGCCCTCGGTGAAACCGATCAGCGACATGCCCCACACACGCAGGCCCAGATCGATGAACAACACCCAGATCAGCAGGTGCATCAGGGTGTAGGCGAAGTGACTCAGGCGCTCTGAATACAAGGCATGGCGCCGAGGGCCCTTGGGCGGGCGCAGGGCATGGCGACGGATGAGGCCATTGATGACCATGCACAGGATCAGCAGCACCGCGCACATCAGCGACTGACGCAGCGCCGTGCTGGTGTCGCCGGCCGAGAAGAACGTGGCGAACAGCGAGATGCCCACCAGCACCAGGGCCGGCAGGTACCAGAAGCTGCCGAGAATCTCGATGGTGTCGCTCAACGCCCGACGCGTCAGCCGCCGCGACAAGGGCTGATTGCGGATCAGGTGGGCGATGGGCCGACGGAAGCGCAGGATGAACAGGCCGGTCGACAGGGCGGCCAGAACGTTGGCCAGGGTTGCCGCGCTGTGGGCCAAGTGCTGACCGAGCGCGGCGACCATGCGCGGGTCACTGAGCGCCTCGCCGAAGGCCGCGAAACTGCCGATCAGCCACAGCGGCCGAAAGGCCCGATGCCGCAGGATGTTCAAGGCACGGTGCCGATGCGGACCGTCCAGCAGGGAAAACGCGATCACGCAGATCGCGGAGAACAGCGTGCCCACCACCAGTGCATAGGCCATGACCATGGCCAGGCTCTTGCCCAGCGACGAAGGCAGCGCGTAGCCCACGTACACGGTAATGACCAGCGCCACCAGCCACGGCCCCAGCTTGCGCAAGGCAAAGCGCAGCAGGTCGAGGGTGCGTGGATGCTGCGGCAGTTCTTCCGACAGGCCGAAGCGCAGGCGCACGCGATGGCCGATCCAGATCAGACTGTAGGCGAGCAGGCTCCACACCAGCATGATCAACAAAAAAGCGCCGATGATCGGCGGCCATTCCGCCATGGGCAGGGCCAGCGCCAGCAATTCATCGTGGGCCAGGGCGACTTCCTCACCCCAGCGCCGGAACGGGCTGTTGTCCCCGGAAAACTGCTGGTCGACGTGGGCCAGGGCGCTGCCGATCATGCCCAGCACGCCTTGCTCGGCGGCCGGCTGGGCCTGCCGGGTACTGTCCCTCAGCTTTTTCAGGTCGCTCAACAGCTTGGTGCGTTGCTGGTCGTTTTCCAGGGTCTGGATCACCTGATCCAATGACTGGCCCAACGGCTGGGCGGGCTGTTCGGCCGGCTTCTCCGAGCTGCCCCCCAACAGGCCGGGCAGGCCGACTGCCTGAGCGGTAATGGGCAGCAAAAGCAGGACGGCAAGCGCCAGGCGCAGGAAAAGGACCATCAGTGGAGTCACCTGTAGATCGGTGTTTGGGTGGTGCGCCCTGCGCGGACAGAGAACGACCTCTGCCCGCGTACGGGTGTTCAGGTCGGGCCACGTCGCGGCAGGGGCGTGACTAGGGCAGCTCGTTGCTGGCGTAGAAGGCACCCAGCACTTTGACCAGATGCGCCAGGTCATGGCTGCCAGCCAGCTCGCGAATCGAATGCATGGCGAAGGTCGGCAGGCCTATGTCGACGGTCCTCACCCCCAGGTGACTGGCGGTGATCGGGCCGATGGTCGAGCCGCAACCCATGTCGCTGCGCACCACGAAGCTCTGCACCGGCACTTCCACCGCCATGCACAGGTGCCGGAAAAACCCGGCCGTCTCGCTGTTGGTCGCATAGCGCTGGTTGCTGTTGACCTTGATCACCGGCCCGGCATTGAGCTTGGGTCCGTGATTGGCATCGTGCTTCTCGGCATAGTTGGGGTGCACGCCGTGGGCGTTGTCCGCCGACACCAGCAGCGAACGCTGGATGCTGCGCACGTACTCGTCGCCCTCAGGGATCAGGCGTTGCAGCACCTGTTCGAGCATCGGACCGTCAGCGCCACAGGCGGAGCTGGAACCGATCTCTTCATGGTCGGTACACACCAGCACGCAGCTTTCGTCGCCTTGCGTATCGAGCAGGGCCTGCAGGCCCGCATAGCAGGACAACAGGTTGTCGAGCCGCGCGCCGGCGATGAAATCACCGTTCAGGCCAATGACCGCAGCACTTTGCGTGTCATAGAAACTCAGCTCGTAATCGAGCACCACATCGGCGTTCAGCCCGTGTTCGCGAGCCAGCTGTTCGGTCAGCAGAGCGCGGAAATCCACGCGCTCATCCCCGGCTACCTGGGCCAGCACGGGTGGCAGTTCGGTCTGGGCATTGATCGCCCAGCCCTGATTGGCCTCGCGGTTGAGGTGGATGGCCAGGTTGGGTATCACGGCGATCGGCAGGCGGAAATCGATCAGCTGGCTTTCGACCTTGCCGTCGCGGCGAAACGTTACCCGGCCGGCCAGCGACAGGTCGCGGTCGAACCAGGGTGCTAGCAGGGCACCGCCATACACCTCGACACCCAGTTGGAAAAAGCCCTGGCGCTGCAACTCGGGTTGCGGCTTCACGCGCAGGCAGGGGCTGTCGGTGTGGGCGCCGACCATGCGCAGCCCGTTGAGCAGCGGTGAGTGCTTGCCCAGCTTGACGGCGATGATCGAGGAATCGTTGCGGGTCACGTAGTAGCGCCCGCCGGGCACCGTGTTCCAGCTCTCGCGCTCGTCCAGCCGCTGAAAACCGGCTGCTTCGAGGCGTCGCGCCAAGGTGGCAGTGGCGTGGAAGGGGGTAGGGGAGGCCTTGAGGAAATCGATCAGGCCCTGGTTCAAAGCTTCGCGCATAGAAAACTCCAGACAGCAATGCAGCCAGTTTACCCGATTGCCCACGGATAGGGCTGCTCAATCCTTGGTGGCGAACCCCCTGCCCACGATGACCCCACCGCGGTACTTGTGGGATCGGGGCGGGCGGCGAGCCCTCTGCCCGCGGAAGCCCCGCCGCAGTGTATCCGGCGTACCCGCGAAGACCCCATCACAATTCAAAACGGCGCAGCACACTCGAATTTCATCCGCTCACCTGTCACCGGATGGGTGAATGCCAGCATGCTCGCGTGCAGGCACAGCCGCTCATGGGCCTCCAGCGCCTGCGGATGGGCATACAGCCGGTCACCCAGCAACGGATGACCGATCGACAACATGTGCACGCGCAACTGGTGCGAACGCCCGGTGATCGGCGTCAGCTCGACGCGGCACCACTCCCCGCAGCGCTCCAGCACCTTCCAGAAGGTCAGCGCATGCTTGCCCTGCTCGTGGTCCACCACATGCCGGGGCTTGGTCGGCGGGTCGTAGCGCAGCGGCAGGTCGACACTGCCGCTGTCCAGCGCCGGTTGCCCCCAAGCCAGTGCGGTGTAGGCCTTTTCCGTTTCGCGATCGTGAAACTGACGGGACAACTCGCGATGGCTGTCGGCATCCCGCGCCAGCAGAATGATCCCGCTGGTTTCCCAGTCCAGGCGGTGCACGATACGCGCCTCGGGAAACCCGTTCTCCTGCAGGCGGGTGATCAGGCAGTCCTTGTTGTCTTCGGCGCGGCCCGGCACCGAGAGCAACAGGGTCGGCTTGTCGATGACCAGCACGGCGGCGTCCTGGTGAATGATGCGAATGTTCGACAACGGCATGAAAGTCTATCTCTCAGAAACGCCAACGGCGGCGCGTCGACCCTTTTCAACAAAGGGCCGGCGGGCCGCCGTGGAGCCGAGCGCGAGGCTCAGCGGTCAGGCAAGGTAATGTTCAATTCCAGAATCGAGCAGCTACCCTGATTCTCGAGTGCAACCTGTACCTGGTCGCTCTCGATGTTCACATACTTGCGAATCACTTCCACCAGCTCTTTCTGCAGGGCGGGCAAGTAATCAGGGGTCGTGCGTTGGCCGCGTTCATGCGCCACGATGATCTGTAGACGCTCTTTCGCAACCGACGCGGTGCTGCCTTTCTTGCGATCGCGAAAGAAGTCGAAAATATTCATTAGCGACCTCCAAACAGGCGCTCGATCCAGCCCTTTTTCTTGAAATCAAGGAAACGGTGAGGCTTTTCCTTGCCCAACAAACGGTCGACGGCATCGCTGTACGCCTGGCCGGCGTCGCTCTGGTCGTCGAAGATCACCGGCGTACCCGAGTTGGATGCCTTGAGCACGGCCTCGGATTCCGGGATGACGCCCAGCAGACGGACCGAGAGGATTTCCTCGACGTCCTCGACGCCCAGCATTTCGCCCTTGCTGACGCGCTCGGGGCTGTAGCGGGTGATCAGCAGGTGTTCCTTGATCGGATCCTCGCCCTGTTCGGCGCGGCGCGATTTGCTCGCCAGCAAGCCCAGCATGCGGTCCGAATCTCGCACCGAGGAGACTTCCGGGTTGGTCACCACGATCGCCTCGTCGGCGAAGTACATGGCCAGGTGAGCACCTTTCTCGATGCCCGCCGGGGAGTCGCACAGAATGTAGTCGTGGGTCTTGGACAGCTCGTTGATGATCTTCTCGACGCCTTCCTTGGTCAGGGCGTCCTTGTCGCGCGTCTGGCTGGCAGCCAGGATGAAGAGGTTCTCGACGCGCTTGTCCTTGATCAGGGCCTGTTGCAAGGTCGCTTCGCCGTTCACCACGTTGACGAAGTCGTACACCACGCGGCGTTCGCAGCCCATGATCAAGTCAAGGTTACGCAGGCCGACGTCGAAGTCGATGATGACGGTTTTGTGGCCGC
Organism: Pseudomonas sp. UBA6276; assembly: GCF_002438365.1. Lineage (NCBI taxonomy): Bacteria > Pseudomonadati > Pseudomonadota > Gammaproteobacteria > Pseudomonadales > Pseudomonadaceae > Pseudomonas > Pseudomonas sp. UBA6276. Next base: position 28,676 of record NZ_DJUS01000106.1, on the reverse strand, counting down.
GCAATGCGAGGCCGGTGCCGATGGCGGCGCTGGTGGTGGTCTTGCCCACACCACCCTTGCCGGATGTAACCACGAGAATCTTGGCCAAGGTGTATCACCTCTACTGAAAAAGGGACGGTTAATCCCCGAAAAAACATGACTTCAAAACATCGGCGGACTGCATGAGCCGGCGGTACTGGAAGCGGTACCGCGCGACAACCGCGCTATTTGAAAGTTGCGCTGAAAATGGCGGCAGTATCCGTTAAAGACGGGTGATGTTCAACACATCCCCGGATAAGCTGACCTGAACGGGTGAACCCCACAACGGGTCGCGTCGCAGGTCCTCGGAGACCTTGTATTGCCCGGCGATGGACAGCAGCTCGGCGCCCAGTTGCTGACAGAAGATGCGCGCCTTGCGGTCGCCCTTTATGCCGGCCAGGGCGCGTCCGCGCATCGGGCCGTAGACATGGATGTTGCCATCGGCGAGAAGTTCCGCACCCGAACTGACCGAGCTGATCACCACCAGATCGCAGCCTTGGGCATAGATCTGCTGGCCACCGCGGATCGGCGTGGTGATCACGCGAGTGGGCTGGATCAAAGGCTCGGGCGGCTTTTCCGGCTTCTTTTCTTCAACTTCCAGAGGCCGCTCGCGCGCGCCCGACGGCGGCAGCACGGGCAGGTCGATGGCGATCGCTGCGGCGATGTCTTCGATACGGCTGGCGCGCACTGCCAGGGTCCGCAGGCCATGATGACGGCAGATGCGCATCAGGCCGGGCAGGTCGATGCTGCCCTGGTTGGCGGGCAGCTTGTCCAGCGCCAGCACCAGCGGCGTGTTGCTGAAGAAGTTCGGTGCCTGGGCCACCTTGGCTGCCAATTGGCGGTCCAGGGCGGCAAGGTTGTTCTGCGCCAACTCAAGCACGGTGATGGCGAGCATGCTGCCCTTGAGTTGGAACACAGGTTCCTGGTCTAGCTGATCGGTCTGGCTCATGGTCGGCAAAACGCGCCTTGTAACTAAAAAAGTGCCGAGACTTATAGCGAGAACCACCTTCCCCTGCAAGCCGCGACGCAGCGATGGAAGGTCAACCCATGTAGAATGCGCGGCCTTGTTGCCTGTACGGAATCGTCAATGGAACGCCCGCGCTTTCGCCGATATTTTCTTCATCCGCGCTTCTGGCCCCTGTGGCTGGGGCTGGGCGGGTTGTGGCTGGTCGTGCAACTGCCCTACGGCGCGTTGCTGCGCCTGGGGCGCTGGCTGGGTCTGGGCATGTACCGCGTGGCCAGCGAACGCCGCCGCGTAGCGGCGCGCAACCTGGAGCTGTGCTTCCCGCAGATGCCGCCCGTCGAAAGAAAGCGCCTGCTCAAGGAAAACTTCGCCTCGACCGGCATCGCCTTCTTCGAAATGGCCATGAGTTGGTGGTGGCCTAAAGCACGCCTGGCCAAGCTCGCGCACATCGAAGGGCTCGAACACCTGCAAGCGGCCCAGCGTGACGGCGAGGGGGCGATTCTGATGGCCCTGCATTTCACCACCCTGGAGATTGGCGCGGCGCTGCTGGGCCAGCGTCATACCATCGACGGCATGTACCGCGAGCATCGCAATGCGTTGTTCGACTTCGTGCAGCGCCAGGGCCGCGAGCGCCACAATCTCGATTCGCTGGCGGTGGAGCGCGAGGACGTGCGCGGCATGATCAAGCTGCTGCGCAAGGGCCGCGCGATCTGGTATGCCCCCGATCAGGACTACGGCGCCAAGCAGAGTATTTTCGTACCGTTGTTCGGCATCGAAGCAGCGACGGTGACGGCGACCACCCACTTCGCCCGTCTGGGCAAGGCACGGGTCATCCCGTTCACGCAACGACGGCTGGAAGATGGCAGTGGCTATCGGTTGGTTCTGCATCCGCCGTTGGAAGGGTTCCCCGGCGAAAGCGAAGCGGCTGATGCATTGCGCATCAACCAGTGGGTGGAGCAGGCCGTGACCGAATGCCCTGAGCAGTATCTGTGGGCCCACCGGCGCTTCAAGTCACGACCGACCGGTGCCCCCAAACTCTACGACAAGCGCCGATGAACCAGCCCTGACGGTCTCTTCGCGCGGTTCCTGTGGGAGCAGGTTCTACCCGCGAAGAGGCCCGTCGCAGATGTACCTACTCGGCGATCTGCAGCTTGCGCGCCTCGGTATACACGTAGCGCACCTTCTCGTACTCGAACGGCGAGTTCATCTGGCCGTAGCGAAAGCTGTTGCTGTAGCGTCGGTCCACGGCACGCAGTGCCCACAGCTCCGGATGGTTGCTGCTCACCTCGGCTACATTGAGGAAGTTGATCTGGTTCTCGACGGCAAAGTCGAACACCAGGCCAGTGGTGTCACGCAGGTTGGACGGACCCAGAATTGGCAGCACCAGGTAGGCACCGTTGGGTACACCGTAGAAGCCCAGGGTCTGGCCAAAATCCTCGGACTGCTTCTGCAGGCCGAACCAGGTCGCTGGATCCCACAGCCCTGCCACACCGAGCGTGGTGTTCACCAACAGCCGTCCGGACGTGTCCAGGGCACGCTTGCCCTTGAACTGCAGCAGGCTGTTGACCAGGCTCGGCACTTCCCCCAGGTTGCTGAAGAAGTTGCTCACGCCCGTGCGCAGGAACGACGGCGTGATATAGGTGTAGCCGTTCACCACCGGCAGGAACACCCACTCGTCGAAGCGGTAGTTGAAGTGGTAGAGGCGTCGGTTCAGGTTTTCCAGCGGGTCGTACACGTTCAACGCCGTCAGGGTGGAGCGCTCGAACTCGCGCTGATCCAGGCCCGGATTGAATTTGAGAACCTGCAACGGTTGCTTGAAGCCGTCGCTGTCGACCTTCTGTACGGTGCTGTCGTCGGCCTGGGCAAAGCCTGCGCAGAGCAGCGTTGCCATCAACAGGAATTTTCTAGCCACGGAAGAACTCCAGCATAGCGTCGCTGTTGACGCGGTAATTGAGGTTGCCGCAATGGCCGCCATAAGGGTAAACGGTCAGGCGATCGCCAAAGGTCTTGCGCAGGAAGCCCAGGTCGCCAGGGCCCAGGATCACGTCGTCGGCATTGTGCATGACGCTGATCTTGGGGCTGTTCTGCAGGTAGTCCTTGATGCCATACAGGCTCACCTGATCCACCAGCTGCAGCAGGCTGCCGCCATCGGTACGGGCGCGCCACATCGGAATCACCTGCTCGGTCAGGTAGCAGTCGAAGTCGCACTGCAGCGCCCGGCGCAGGAACGGCGTGAGGCTGGTGCCTTCACTGATCGGATACTTGGGCGGCGTGATCAGCCCGCGGCGGTTGATCAGGTCGGACGTAAAGGCAATGTCGGCGGCCGAAAAGCGGAACGAGGTGCCGATCAACATGGCCATCTGTTCATTGGACAGGTGCTGCTTGGACTGCTGGAAATCGTAGAGCAGGGCATCGTTGAGGTCGATGTAGCCCTTCTGCTGGAAGTAGCGCGTCAGCTTGTTCAGGACCAGTTCATAGAACGTGGTGCTGTTGTTGATGCCCTTGACCTGGGTCTGCACCAGTTTGTCGAGGTTGGTGATCGACGTGTACAGATTGACCGGCGGGTTGAGCAGCAGCACTTTCTTGAAATTGAAACTGCGGCGCGTTTCATCCAGTTGGCTGACGAATGCCGCGTCCAGCGCACCAAGGCTGTAGCCGGTCAGATAGAACTCGGTGATCGGCAACTTGGGATGCTGTGCACGTACGGCCTGCATGACTCGATACAGGTCTTCGGCATCTTCGCGGGTCACGCCCGGTGTGGCGAAGCGCGAGGCAGCGCTGATGAAGTCGAAGCTGGTCGGCGAGGACAGCTGAACAACGTGGTAGCCGGCCTGGTAATACAGCTTCTTCAGGTATTCGTTGAGCGAGCTGCTATAGGGCGCGCCGGTGCCGGCGATGAGGAAGATCAGCGGCGCGGCGTGGTCCTGTTGGGCCAGGCGATAACGCAGTTTCTTCACCGCCCAGAAATTGTCCGGCAGGATGAACTCGCGCTCCGGGCGCAGGTTCAGGCTGTAGTCGGCCTGATCGATGTCTTCGTCCAGAGGCAGCTTGGGGCGCAACTCCGGCGGCGTCGACGCGATGGTGGCCTCGAACGGGTTGGTGAGCGGATAGCCATAGGTGGCGGGGTCGATATCCTTCGCCAACGCGGACGCACTCATGATGAAGCCGCCAAGCAGGGCAGCGAAGCGCAATGATCGGAGCATGACGGAGTCCCTAGAGGAGAATGCTGTGTTGACGTTCGAGGCTAGGACAAGCGCACTGGTGGCAAGTTGCCAAACCGCTGAACTTTTAACGCGACCACTCGTCCTGACCGGCCGCACGATACACCGAAATCGCCCCGCGATGCGCGGGTGCCGATTTCCCTGTCAGCCAGGGAACCGCTAGCGCCGTTGCTTGCGTCGGCGCCACTGGCGGCTCACCCACCAGCGCCAGTACAGCATGGTCAACAGGTAGGCCAGGGCGCCCAGGACCACGCCTGTCACCACCGAGCCGAGCAGAAACGGCTGCCACAGCGTGGACATCTGGCTCATGACCCAGTCCCAGCTGTAGGAATCGGGTAGTTGCCGGGGCGGCTGGCCCAACAGCCACGAGCCCACCTTGTACGTGCAATAGAACACCGGCGGCATGGTGATCGGGTTGGTCAGCCACACCAGGCTGACCGCGATCGGCATGTTGCCACGCACCACGATCGCCAGCGCCGCAGCCAGCAGCATCTGCAAGGGAATCGGCATGAAGGCGGCAAACAACCCGACCGCCATGGCCCGGGCCACCGAATGACGGTTCAGGTGCCAGAGGTTGGCGTCATGCAGGAGGCGACCCAGAAATCGCAGCGACTTGTGTTCGCGGATCGTCTCTGGGTCCGGCATGTAGCGCTTGAACAGGCGACGCGGCATAGCGGTCTCGCACATATCTGTCTGGATGTGTCCGGCAGTATGCACAAGTTCCCCGACGTCGGAGCTCAGACTTTGTGACATTTGATAAGGCGCGCCGCGCTGCGATTCCCCTTAGCCTTGGCCGGCGGTTTTTCCAGGGAGGAAGGTATGCGCACGGCGATGTTGGCGCTGGCGACCGGGATGGTGTGTCTGCGCGGGCTGCCAGCCTTGCCGTCGCTGGGCTGGTTGATGGGCATGGCGGCGGTTGCATCGCTATTGCTGGTGGCGCGCCGCTGGCACTTCGGGCTGTTTCTGCTGGGGTTGTGCTGGGCATGCCTGCATGCCCACTGGGCGATGAATGATCAACTGGCGCTGGCGCTCGATGGGCAGACCCTGTGGCTCGAAGGCGAAGTGGTCGGTTTGCCTGCGGCGAACGGCAGCACCGTTCGCTTCGAACTGACGGATGCCTGGTCGCGCCGCGCGCAGTTGCCGTCACGACTGCGTCTGGCCTGGTACGGTGGCCCGCCGGTGGCCAGCGGTGAACGGTGGCGCCTGGCGGTAAAGCTCAAACGCCCGCGTGCGTTGGTCAATCCCGGCGGTTTCGACGCCCGGGCCTGGGCCCTGGCCAAGGGGTTTGGCGCCACGGGCAGCGTCAAGGCCGGCGAGCGGGTGCGTACAGCCCGCCTGGCCTGGCGCGATGGACTGCGCCAGCGTCTGCTGGCGGTCGACAGCCAACAACAGGGCGGTACCCTGGCCGCGTTGCTGCTGGGTGACGGTTCCGCGGTCTCGCGCCAGCAGTGGGAAGTGCTCCAGGCCACCGGCACCGTGCACCTGCTGGTCATTTCCGGCCAGCATGTCGGCCTGCTGGCGGGGCTGGTGTATGGACTGGTGGCTTTGTTGGCCAAAGTCGGCCTGTGGCCGGCGCGGTGGCCGTGGTTACCCTGCGCCTGCGCCTTCGCGTTCGCCGCCGCGTTGTCATACGGATTACTGGCCGGCTTCCAGGTGCCGGTACGTCGCGCCTGCATCATGATCGGCCTGGTGCTGATGTGGCGGCTGCGCTTTCGCCACCTGGGCGTCTGGTGGCCGCTGCTGCTGGCGTTCACCCTGGTGTTGCTGGTCGACCCACTGGTGAGCCTGCAGCCCGGCTTCTGGCTATCGTTCACTGCCGTGGGGGTGTTGCTGCTGACGTTCTCAGGGCGCCTCGGGGGGTGGCGCTGGTGGCAGGCCTGGACCCGTGCGCAGTGCTGCGTGGCCGTCGGGCTGCTGCCGGTGATGGTGGCCCTGGCCCTGCCGGTCAGTGTCAGCGGGCCGCTGGTCAATTTGCTCGCCGTACCCTGGATCAGCCTTGTGGTACTGCCAGTGGCCATGGCCGGCGCCGTGCTGCTACCGGCACCCTGGATCGGCGAAAGCCTGTTGTGGCTGGCTGGCGGGGCATTGCGCGGGCTGTTTCAATGGCTGACCTGGACCGCCGAATGGAGCCCTCCCTGGCTGCCGCCCGGCGTGTCGCCAGAAGTATGGCTGGTGCTCGCGATCGGCATCCTGCTGCTGTTGCTGCCAGCGGGCGTGCCGTTGCGCTGGCTGAGCGTGCCGATGGTCGGGCTGCTGCTGTTCAGCCCGCGTCAGGCGCCGCCCGTGGGCCAGGCCGATATCTGGGTGCTGGACGTTGGCCAGGGCCTGGCGGTGCTGGTACGCACCGCCCACCACCAAGTGCTCTATGACACCGGTCCTGGGCTGGGCGAAGTCGATGCCGGCACCAGTGTCGTCGTGCCCAGCCTGGTCGCGCTGGGTGTACGGCACCTGGATGCGATGATCATCAGTCATGCCCACCTCGATCACTCTGGCGGTGCAGGCTCCGTGCGGCGACGCCTGCCAGTCACCCAGACGTTGGCCGGAGAACCCGGCGCACTGCCGGCCGCATGGCAGGCGCAGCCCTGCAAGCCGGGTCGTAGTTGGGAATGGGATGAGGTCAGGTTCGTGCTGTGGCGCTGGCCGTCGGCGGTACCCGGCAATCCCGCTTCCTGCGTGCTCTGGGTCGAAGCCAACGGCGAACGGCTGTTGCTCGCAGGCGACATCGACGCGTCGGCCGAAAGGGCCCTGCTCGGCAGTGGTCTGGCGCCTCAGGCGCATTGGTTGCAGGCGCCACATCATGGCAGCAAGACCTCATCGAGCAAGCCGTTCCTTGAAGCGGTGCAGCCTCACGCCGCGCTGATATCGCGTGGACACGACAACACCTTTGGTCATCCACACGCCGACGTACTGGCGCGTTACCAGGCCTTGGGCATCACTCCTCACGACACAGCCGAGGCGGGCGCATTGCGCGTCCAGTTGGGGACCTATGGTCCCGTGCAGCGACAGCGTGACCAGCGACGTTTCTGGCGTGACACGGCCATCGCGCCGTGAGCTTTCCAGCGGTCATCACGCACTTCGACCCGCCGCACCCCTATGGTAGAGTGGCGAACTTTTTCGAGGGGATCGCACCTGTGTGGGAATTGGTTAAATCTGGCGGCTGGATGATGTTGCCAATCATAGTGAGCTCCATCGTTGCGCTGGCCATCATCGCCGAGCGCTTGTGGACCTTGCGTGCCAGCCGCGTCTCGCCCGCCCATCTGGTCGGCCAGGTCTGGCGCTGGAAGAAAGACAAGCAGTTGAGCAAGGAAAAGCTCAAGGAGCTGCGCGCCGACTCGCCCCTCGGTGAAATTCTCGCCGCTGGCCTGGCCAACTCGCGCCACGGCCGCGAAATCATGAAGGAAAGCATCGAGGAAGCCGCCAGCCGCGTCATCCACGAGCTTGAACGCTATATCAGCACCCTGGGCACCATTGCTGCGATGGCCCCACTGCTCGGCCTGCTGGGCACGGTGATCGGCATGATCGAGATCTTCGGCTCGTTCACCGGCGGCGCCGTGAGCGGCAATCCCAGCGTCATGGCTGGCGGTATCTCCAAGGCACTGGTCACCACCGCGTCCGGCCTGATCGTCGCGATCCCGGCGCTGTTCTTCCATCGCCTGCTGCAGCGCCGCATCGATGAGTTGGTAGTGGGCATGGAACAGGAAGCCATCAAGCTGGTGGAAGTCGTGCAGGGTGATCGCGAGGTCGACCTGGCCGAGGAAAAAGCGTGAAGTTTCGTCGTCGCAGTCGGGAGAACATCGAGCTCAACCTGATCTCGCTGATAGACGTCGTCTTCGTGCTGCTGCTGTTCTTCGTGATCACTACTACGTTCACCCGCGAGACCCAGTTGCGTGTCGAGCTTCCCGAAGCGGTGAATGGCGCGCCGGAGCAGGCCAGCGACCTCAAGCGCATCGACATCGCCATCAGCGCCGAGGGCGTCTACGCGGTCAACAACCAGCTGCTGCCCAAGAGCGACCTGCCGACCCTGATCGAGGCCCTGCGCACCGCATCGGCGGGTGACAGCACGTTGCCCCTGTCGATCAGTGCCGATGGCAAGACGCCCCATCAGGCAGTGATCAGTGCCATGGATGCTGCCGGCAAGCTCGGCTTCAGCCAGATCAGCATGATCACTGTCGAGGCGCAGGCAAATCCCTGATGAGCCTCGCCGACCGCTTGTCCGCCGCCTGGTACACCGGCCATCGTGCGCTGTGGCTGTTGCGTCCGCTGGAATGCCTGTACCGCCACGTTGTGCTGCGCAAGCGGCGGCGCTTCGAGGCCGGGCAGGGCGAGATCTACCGAGCACCGGTACCGGTGCTGGTGGTCGGCAACATTACCGTCGGTGGCACCGGCAAGACACCGATGATCCTCTGGCTGATCGAGCATTGCCGCGCCCGCGGCCTGCGCGTCGGCGTGGTCAGTCGCGGCTACGGCGCCCAGCCGCCGAGCCTGCCGTGGCGGGTCAGCGCCGATCAGGACGCAGCCCAGGCGGGCGATGAACCGCTGCTGATCGTGCAGCGCAGTGGCGTACCGCTGGTGATCGACCCCGATCGGGGCCGCGCTGTGCGTGCGCTGCTCGATGCCGAACCCGTGGACCTCGTCCTCAGTGACGATGGTCTGCAGCATTACCGCCTGGCTCGTGACATCGAACTGGTCCTGATCGACGCCGCGCGCGGACTGGGCAATGGCCGCTGCCTGCCTGCAGGCCCGCTGCGCGAACCCGCCGAACGCCTGCAGACGGTGGATGCCGTGCTGTGCAACGGTGCCGCCGACGATTCCCCGCAAGGCTACGGCCTGGCCCTGCAAGCCCAGGCGCTGATCAACGTGCGCAGTGGCGAACGCCGACCCTTGAGCCATTTCCCCCCCGGACAGGCCCTTCACGCCGTGGCCGGGATCGGCAATCCGCAACGTTTCTTCGACACCCTGCAGGCGCTACACTGGCAGCCTGTCGCGCACCCTTTCGCCGACCATGCCCGGTTCACGCCTCAGGCCCTGAGTTTCGAGCCGCCGCTGCCGGTCGTCATGACCGAGAAGGATGCCGTGAAGTGCCGCGAGTTCGCCGCCGCGGATTGGTGGTACCTGGCCGTCGACGCCCAGCCCTCACCACGCTTCATCGGTTGGCTCGACCAGCGCCTGACCGGCCTTTTGCCCTGATTCTCTTGCCTTGAAGGATTTTCCATGGACACCAAACTGCTCGACATTCTCGCCTGCCCGATCACCAAGGGTCCGCTCAAGCTCAGCGCCGACAAGACCGAACTGATCAGCAAGGGCGCAGGCCTGGCGTATCCCATTCGCGACGGCATTCCGGTGATGCTGGAAACCGAAGCCCGCACCCTCACCGACGACGAGCGCCTGGATAAATGAGCACGGCCTTCACTGTCGTGATCCCCGCCCGCTACCAGTCGACGCGCCTGCCGGGCAAGCCGCTGCAGATGATCGCTGGCAAGCCGATGATCCAGCATGTCTGGGAGCAGGCCTGCAAGAGCACCGCTGCGCGGGTGGTGGTCGCCACCGACGACGGTCGTATCGAGTCCGCCTGCCGTGCCTTCGGCGCCGAAGTGGTGATGACCCGTCCTGACCACGAGTCCGGCACCGACCGCCTGGCCGAGGTCTGCCAGGCGCTGGGCCTGGATGCCGACGCGATCGTGGTCAATGTGCAGGGCGACGAGCCGTTGATTCCGCCCGTGGTGATCGACCAGGTGGCGGCCAATCTCGCCGCCAGTCGCGAGGCCGCCATGGCGACCTTGGCCGAGCCGATCGTAGACGTGGAGGCACTGTTCAACCCCAACGTGGTCAAGGTCGTCACGGACCTTAACGGCCTGGCGCTGACTTTCAGCCGCGCACCGCTGCCCTGGGCGCGCGATGACTTCGCCAACGATCGCGACGTCCTGCCAGCCCAGGTGCCCTATCGTCGTCACATCGGCATCTATGCCTACCGTGCCGGCTTCCTGCAGGATTTCGTGCAGTGGGGCCCTTGCTGGCTGGAAAGCACAGAGCGTCTGGAGCAGCTGCGGGCGCTCTGGCACGGTGTGCGCATCCATGTCGCCGACGCCGTCCAGGCGCCACCCGCCGGTGTCGACACCGCCGAAGATCTTGAGCGCGTGCGGCGCCTGCTGGCGTCATGAGCCTGGACATCCGTGCCAACCAGTCGCTCAAGCCCTACAACACCTTCGGCATCGACGTTCGAGCGGCGTTCTTCGTCTCCGTGCACAGCGATGGCGAACTCGAGCAGGCACTGGCGTGGGCGGCGACGAGGAATCTGCGCGTGCTGGTCATCGGTGGCGGCAGCAACCTGCTGCTGACCACTGACCTGAGCGAGCTGCTGGTGGTGCGCATGGACAACCGTGGTGCCCGTGTGCTCGAAGAAAATGGCGATCAGGTATTGCTGGAAGCCGAAGCCGGCGAGCCGTGGCATCCTTTCGTGTTGCAGACGCTCGAGCTGGGTCTGGCGGGGCTGGAAAACCTCAGCCTGATCCCCGGCACCGTGGGCGCGGCACCGATGCAGAACATCGGTGCCTACGGTGTCGAGATCAAGGACGTGTTCGCCGGCCTGACCGCGCTGGACCGGGACACGCTGCAGGTCCGCGACTTCAGTGTCACCGACTGCGCCTTCGGCTATCGCGACAGCGTGTTCAAGCGCCAGCCCGGACGCTGGGTGATCCTGCGTGTGCGTTTCAAGCTGTCGCGCTCGGCGCCGGTGCATCTGGACTACGGCCCTGTGCGTCAACGATTGGCCGACCAGGGTATCCAGCACCCCACGCCCAACGACGTCAGTGCCGCCATCTGCAGCATTCGTCGCGAAAAGCTGCCCGATCCTGCCGAACTGGGCAACGCCGGCAGCTTCTTCAAGAATCCGGTAGTGACCGCGCCGGTGCTGGACGCCATTCGCCGCGAGCATCCCGATGCAGTGGCCTATCCCCAGGCCGATGGGCTCTTCAAGCTGGCGGCCGGCTGGTTGATCGAGCGCGCAGGCTGGAAAGGCTATCGCGACGGCGACGCTGGCGTGCACCGCTTGCAGTCGCTGGTGCTGGTCAACTACGGCGGCGCCTCAGGCAAGCAGCTGTATGCGCTGGCTCAGCGGATCCAGGACGATATCCAGTCGCGCTTTGGCGTAGCGCTGGAAATGGAACCCAACCTGTATTGATCGCGACGCCATTCCATCTGCAGTGCGCCATGTGATCACCGGAGCTCAACGACATGTCAGCCATTATTGCACCTTGCGCCCTGATCCTCGCTGCGGGAGAGGGTCGGCGTTTTCAGGAAGCGGCAGGGCAGGGCAGCGACAAACTGCTCGCCCGGTGCCGAGGGTTGGATGGCATCGAGCGCAGCGTCATCGAGCAGGTGCTGCGCAATCTCGGCGAGGCAGTCGAGCGTCGTGTGCTGGTCACCCGTACGCACAAGACACAAGTGATAGAGGTCGCCCAGGCTTACGGCTGCGAAGTGGTGCTTCTCGACTCCGCAGGCATGGGCGACAGCCTGCGCACCGGCGTCGAAGCCAGTGCCAATGCCGATGGCTGGTTGGTGTGCCTGGGCGACATGCCGTTCGTGACTGCTGGCACCTTCGCCAAGGTGCGCCGGTCCATGGCGCTGGAGCGCATCAGCATCGCCCATGGCCCGCAAGGGCAGGGGCACCCGGTGGGCTTTGGCCGCGCTTTCCGCGAACAGCTGCTGCTGTTGCGTGGCGATCAAGGTGCACGACGACTGTTTGCCGAAGAACACCTGCATCGTGTGGCGTGCGATGACCTGGGTATCTACCGCGATGTGGATCGGCCTGACGACCTGATTGAATAATCAGCGGTCGGGCAAAACGCAGGCAACAAAAAAGGCCACTTTTTCAAGTGGCCTTCTTCGTTGTTTGGTTGCGGGAGCCGGATTTGAACCGACGACCTTCGGGTTATGAGCCCGACGAGCTACCAGACTGCTCCATCCCGCGTCTGTGTGGGCTATTCTACAGCGCAGCGCGCGCTTGTCAAACCCTGATTTCAAGAAAACTCTTTTCCATCAATCGCTTAGCTTTGCCAGTGGCCGGAAGAGTCAGGCCGGCCGGGGCTTTCAGCGGTATTCCCGATGTTTTTCCGATGAGCCGAGACAGCGCCGTCAGCCTTTGGTGATGGCGCTTAGCGCTGCGAGTGGGATAATACCGTGGTATGTGTACGATCCATTACCCGCCCGGTACCCCGCCCAGACCATGACGCAGCGCAAGATCATCCATGTCGACTGTGACTGCTTCTACGCCGCCATCGAAATGCGTGACGACCCGCGGCTGGCCGGCAAGCCTCTGGCCGTCGGTGGCTCTGCGGAGCGTCGCGGCGTGATCGCAACCTGCAACTACGAGGCGCGCGCCTATGGCGTACGCTCGGCCATGAGTTCACGTCATGCAGTCAAACTCTGTCCCGACCTGACCATCGTCAAGCCCCGCATGGATGCCTATAAAGAAGCATCGCGGGAGATTCAGGGCATCTTTCGCGAGTACACCGACCTGATCGAGCCGCTGTCACTGGACGAGGCTTACCTCGACGTCTCCGACTGCCCGCATTTTTCCGGCAGCGCCACGCGTATCGCTCAGGACATTCGGCGCAAGGTTTCCAAGCGTCTGCACATCACCGTTTCGGCCGGCGTGGCGCCGAACAAGTTTCTGGCCAAGATTGCCAGCGACTGGCGCAAGCCCGATGGGCTGTTCGTCATCACCCCGCCCCAGGTCGAGGACTTCGTTGCAGCCTTGCCGGTTACCAAGCTGCACGGCGTGGGCAAGGTCACTGCCGACAAGCTGGCGCGCCTGGGCATCGACAGCTGCCTGGAGTTGCGTGAGTGGAGCAAATTGGCGCTGGTGCGCGAATTCGGCAGCTTCGGCGAGCGCCTCTACAGCCTGGCCCGCGGTATCGACGATCGTGTGGTGCAGAACGATAGCCGGCGGCAGTCCATCAGCGTGGAAAACACGTATGAGGCAGACCTGCCGGACTTGGCCAGCTGCCTTGGCAAGCTTCCGGAGCTGATGCAGACCCTGGCAGAACGCATCGGGCGGATCGACAGCAGCTACCGCCCCGGCAAGCCGTTCGTCAAAGTGAAGTTCCACGACTTCACCCAGACCACCCTGGAGCAGGCGGGGGCGGGCAGGGACCTGGAAAGCTACCAGCAGCTATTGGGTCAGGCCTTCGCCCGGGGTGGCAAGCCGGTGCGGCTGTTGGGCATCGGCGTGCGTCTGCTGGACCTGCGTGGCGCTCACGAGCAACTGGAACTGTTCAGCGAGCGCTGATCGGCGGGCTCAGGTCCCAGGATCGGCAACCAGTCGCCCGGTTTCCTTGCGCAGCGACTTGAGGAAATCCTGCTGCAATTCAGGATCGTTGCGGGTCAATTCGATCAGGCTCTGTTCCAGCTCACTGGCTTCATCTTCCAGACCCAGTTCAGCCAGTCGCTTGACCCGAAACACCCACTGACCCACCTCGTCGCCTTCCAGGTCATCGAAAATCAGCCTGTGCGCTTCGGCAAGCTTGCCGCGCAGATCCGGGCTGACCGGCAGCAGGGCGCTGGCGCGGGTCTGGCTGTCCTCGTCCACCACGCTCAGCTGCAAGCGCGTGACACGGGTCAGATCCTGTTCCGCGAACGGGCTGTCCAGCAGGTTGATGCGCAATACGCCGTTGGCATCGGTCTCCAGGTCGAAGGTCTTGCGACCGGTGCCGACCTGAACGGGCCGCTCGCTCCAGGGCGTGCTGTTGTGCTCCACGCGCTTGTCGGTCTGCACCTCGTCGATGCTGGCCAGGTTCTGCTCGGCGCGGCCGTTGGATTGCACGTTCATGAACGGATTGAGGCCGGCAAATCCATAGCTGACCCAATCCTTGGTAACGCTATCGGGCAGACTGCCAAATGTCGCCACGTTCACCACATTGGCGCCCACACCCGCCACCACGGCAACTGCGCCCAGCGGAATCTCGTAGACCTCGCGCCAGGGTTGGTAGGGGGTGTAGCGATCGTAGTGACGGGTGGTCTCGAACGCCGTGACTTCGAAGTCCTTGAGTTCGCGAATGCGCACGCGGCGTTGCGGTGTCTGCAGGACCTCGGGCTTGCCCAGGTCGATCTGTAGGCTGTGTTCGAGCAGCTTGCGCTCGATCCGCTCTTCGTGTTCGTTGCGCTGCGACATCTGGTTGGCACAGCCACTGACCAGCAGGGTGCTGCACAGGGCAGCACCCCCGAGGGCCATGGTAGTTCGCTTGAACATGGTTTCTCGAGTCTGTCAGCGGCGCACGCGAGCCTGGATGAAAGACAGGACTTCGTCGACAGGCAAAGCCTGGGCTGCGTCCTCGGTACGGCTCTTGTATTCCAGGTTGCCTTCGGCCAGGCCGCGGTCGCTGATGACGATCCGGTGAGGAATGCCGATCAGCTCCATGTCGGCGAACTTGATGCCGGGGCTGGTCTTCTTGTCGCGGTCGTCCAGCAGCACTTCGAAACCCGCTTCGGTCAGTTGCGCGTACAACCGATCGGTGGCCTCGCGGACCTGTTCGGTTTCGTAGCGCAGCGGTACCAGTGCCACCTGGAAGGGCGCCAGGGTGTCGCTCCAGATGATGCCCCCGGCATCGTTGTTCTGCTCGATGGCCGCTGCGACCACGCGCGATACGCCAATCCCGTAGCAGCCCATGGCCAGAGTCACCGGCTTGCCGTTCTCGCCCAGTACCTGGCACTTCATGGCTTCGCTGTACTTGGTGCCCAGCTGGAAGATATGACCTACCTCGATACCACGTTTGATGGTCAGGGTGCCCTGGCCATCCGGGCTGGCGTCGCCGTCAACCACGTTGCGCAGATCGGCCACCTCAGGCAGCGGGAGATCACGTTCCCAGTTGACGCCGAAGTAATGCTTGTCGTCGATGTTGGCGCCTACGCCGAAATCGCTCATGAAGGCGACGGAGCGATCGATGATGCACGGCAGGGGCAGGTTCAGCGGGCCCAGGGAACCTGCACCTGCACCGATGGCCTCACGCAGTTCGGCTTCGCTGGCCATGACCAGCGGGCTGGCGACCTGAGGCTGATTGGCCGCCTTGATCTCGTTCAGCTCATGATCGCCACGGATGACCAAGGCAATCAACTTGCCTTCTTCGGCGGCATGGACCACCAGCGTCTTGACGGTTTTCTCGATCGGCAGGCCGAAGTTTTCCACCAGTTGCGCGATGGTCTTGGCATTGGGCGTGTCGACCAGGCGCAGTTCTTCCTGCGCGGCGCCACGCTCGGTCTCGCGTGGAATCGCTTCGGCCTTCTCGATGTTGGCCGCGTAGTCGGACGTATCGCTGAACACGATGTCGTCTTCGCCAGACTCTGCCAGCACATGGAACTCGTGGGAGCCGGCGCCGCCGATAGAGCCGTTGTCGGCTTCCACAGCGCGGAACTTCAGGCCCAGGCGAGTGAAGATGTTGCTGTAGGCCTGGTGCATGCGGTCGTAGGTGACCTGCAGCGACGGTTGGTCGGCATGGAAGGAGTAAGCATCCTTCATGATGAATTCGCGGCCACGCATCAGGCCGAAGCGCGGACGGATCTCGTCACGGAATTTGGTCTGGATCTGGTACAGATTGATGGGCAGCTGTTTGTAGCTGTTCAGCTCGTTGCGCATCAGGTCGGTGATGACTTCTTCGTGGGTGGGGCCTGCACAGAACTCACGGTCGTGGCGGTCCTTCAGGCGCAGCAGTTCAGGACCGTACTGCTCCCAGCGACCCGATTCCTGCCACAGTTCTGCCGGCTGGATACCCGGCATCAGCACCTCGAGGGCACCGGCGGCGTCCATTTCCTCGCGCACGATCCGCTCAACCTTGCGCATCACCCGAAGACCCATCGGCAGCCACGTGTACAGGCCCGAGGCGAGCTTGCGGATCATGCCGGCACGCAGCATCAGCTGGTGGCTGATCACGACGGCATCGGAAGGGGTTTCTTTCTGTGTGGCGAGCAGATATTGACTGGTGCGCATGGTTGACCGTTGTCTTGGCGAAATTTTATCGAGGCCTGGCATTGTACGGGCGTGATTGGACGACGTACAGGCATAGGGCCGCGCTTTGCGGAGCACGGGAACCCAGACGCAGAAAAGCCCGGCGGGGCCGGGCTTT
Organism: Pseudomonas sp. UBA6276; assembly: GCF_002438365.1. Classification (NCBI taxonomy): domain Bacteria; kingdom Pseudomonadati; phylum Pseudomonadota; class Gammaproteobacteria; order Pseudomonadales; family Pseudomonadaceae; genus Pseudomonas; species Pseudomonas sp. UBA6276. The sequence continues at coordinate 12,360 of NZ_DJUS01000106.1, read as the reverse complement.
TCAAGGGTGCAGCTACCCGCAGCGAATTACATGATGCTGAGCGGGTACTCGACGATGAAGCGCAGATCGTTGTTCGACGGACCGTAGTCGGCGTCGTAGGCGTTGTTGGCGCGGTAGACGGCGCTACGCAGGCGGAAGGACATGTCCTTGATCGGGCCCTGCTGAACCACGTACTTGGTCTCGAAGTCCCACTCGTGCTCTTTGCCTTCTTCGCCGTTGCTGGCTTCGATGTTGTCGCCAGTGATATAGCGAGTCATGAAGCTCAGGCCCGGTACGCCGTAGGTAGCCATGTTGAGGTCGTAGCGAACCTGCCACGACTTCTCTTCGGCGCCGACGAAGTCGGAGTACTGTACGGAGTTGTTCAGGAACACGGTGCCACCACCGTCCACGCCATAGGCGTAACCGGTGTCACCGGAGCTGCGCTGGTAGCCCAGGGTGAACTTGTGCGCGCCCAGGCTATAGGCAACCGCGGTGCTCCAGATCTTGTTGTCGACGTCGCCGCCCAGGTCTTCGCCCTGGCTCTTGGTGCGATAGGCGTTGAAGTCGAAGTTCAGCGACTGCAGATCGTCGATCGGCAGGGTGTAGTTCAGGTTGACGTACTGACGCTTCCAGTAGTCTTCCACGTCGGACGCTGCAACCGTACCGGTGAAGTTCTTGGTGAAGGCGTAGGTAGCGCCGGCGATGTCGGCGGACTTCAGGCCCAGGGAGTCGCGACCCATGCCGGTCTGCGCGCTCATCGAGGTGAAGCGGCCGATGTTCAGGGTCAGGTCCTGAATTTCGTTGCTGGTGATCGAGGTGCCGGTGGCGACTTCAGGCAACAGACGACCGTCATCGGTCGCGAAGACCGGGCTGGCAACGATCTGTTGGCCGTATTTGAGCACGGTATTGGAGAAGCGGAACTTGACGGCCGCGCCACCCTTGGTCTGGCTGTGCTCCAGGTTGCCTTCGTCATCGGCTGCGAACAGGCCGTTGCTGCGGCGACCGGTACCGCCGTCCAGGCGTACCGAACCAAAGCCCATTGCATCCACACCTGCACCGATGGTGCCCTGGGTGAAGCCCGACTCGTAGAACATCTGGGCGCCAAGGCCGGTGTCTTCGCGATAGCCCTTGTCGCTGCCAGCGGTAGGGTTGCCCGCGCCGTGCTTGTAGTCACGGTTCATGTACAGGGCGCGCAGCTTGAGGTTCAGGGTGCTGTCTTCCACGAAACCCTTGGAATCGTCCTGGGCGGACGCCAAAGCCAACTGCGAGGTGCCGGCTGTTACAGCCAGTGCGATCATGCTCCACTTCATCACGCGCATCGTGATTTGCTCCTTTGGTTTTAAGAAGAGTAACCACTGCCTCACCTGTTTTTTTATCTGAGGCAGTTCTTTCTTTTTATGACGGCGCGGAACGTATACCACGCCAGCCATGTTGGCGATACTTTCAAGTTCGCGCTTGCAACTGCACTTCGCTTGCGCGTGTGCACTAACGCTGTTTCATCCGTGTTGCCTTTTATGCACTGCCGTGAATTGAGTCGTTGACAATGCCAAGTTGCAAACGCATGAAAACGTCATACGGCGGTTTACTGTTTGTCCCCGGGTATCGTCTTCCCACGTCCCCGCTGAACCTTGCGATGATGAATGCAACAAGCGTGCACAAACGTGCCAGGCCTTCACATATTTTTCACTTTTCTTGCTTCTCCTCGGCGAAGCCCACGGGAATCCAGCCTGTCGAGCCCTGTCCTGTTTTTTCGGTCACTGTGTCGTGATTGCGATCACCTCCCATTTCGCAGCGCAAACGTTACCGTAGGGTGACAAGAGTGGGTAGATTCCGAAGTCTGCGTGCACCGACAGCGTCCCTGGTGGATCTTTTTGGTGCGAAAAGTGACGTCTCGAATCGCAAGGCTAGCCCAGCTTATGAAATTGGCAACGTGGCGCTGGCCTAAAGAAGTACCGCTGGTCAGGTAGTTACGTGTAGTACTGAATGGAACGCGTGAAGTCCGCACAGGGCGTGCCGCTCAGGGTTGAACGAGGCGAGCGATCCTGGGGCGAAGGGCACCAGCACTGTGCCCTGTTCCGGGCATACTGACGGGCTCGCGTGGCGCAGTAGATCAGCTGAATGCGCGACAACCTCGAAAAAAATCGACCAGGCACGGTATCCTTGGTGCTCGACGATTCGTGGCCATGGCCCGGTCCCCCATCCCGCTTTCTGGAGAACGCCCGTGTTCAGCCTGGATGCCCGACTTGCCCAAGACACTCATGTCCTGGGTGACTTCCCACTGTGTCGTCTGCTGCTCAGCAATGATGCCAATTATCCCTGGTTCATTCTGGTGCCACATCGTCCCGATATCAGCGAAGTCTTCCAGTTGAACGAGGCGGACCATCAAATGCTGTGGAATGAAACCCATGCCTTGGCGAAGTTGCTTCACCAAGGCTATGACGCCGACAAGATCAATATTGCCACCCTGGGCAATGTAGTCAGCCAGTTGCACATGCATGTAATCGTCCGGTATCGCGCCGATGCCGCCTGGCCTGCGCCGGTCTGGGGCAAGTTGCCAGCGGTACCCTATACCGCTGAGCAGCTGGCATCGGTTCGTGAAAAACTGGCAAGCCTGCTGGGCGACGAATTCGTTTTCGCGGAGGGCAGGGCATGAGCCTGGAAGATCGAGTGATGGAACTGGAGACGCGCCTGGCGTTTCAGGATGACACCTTGTCCTCGCTCAGCGACGAGCTGATCCTGCAGCAGCGGGCCATCGAGCGCCTGCAGATGCAGCTCGCAGCACTGCTCAAGCGGCAGGAAGAAATGGTCGGCCAGTTCGAGACGGCCACTCAGGAAGCGCCGCCGCCTCATTATTGAGATTTTTTCGAGGCAATAAAAAACGCGGGCAGTGCCCGCGTTTTTTGTTGCCTGCTGGATTCAGCGACGTGGCGATGCCGCAATCACGTCTTCGGCCTGCAGCCCCTTGTCACGGTTCATCACCGAAAACTCGACGCGCTGGCCTTCGACCAATACCCGATGACCTTCGCCACGAATGGCACGAAAATGCACAAAGATGTCGTCGCCCGAGTCACGCGAAATGAAGCCGAAGCCTTTGGACGTGTTGAACCACTTGACGGTGCCCGTATCGCGGTTGGTCATGTCGTACTGCACGGCGCTGGGCGCCGGTGACGCACGGTAGAAGCTGATCGACAGGTGCGCCAGGCACGCGAGCAGTGCGCACAGCAGACCCGGCAGGATGCCGATGGCCGGCAGCGGTACCAGCAATGTCAGGGTCTGGGTGATCACCGAGGCGACTAGCAGGACACTGACCAGGTTTTGCAACAGATGACGTGGACCTTTGTTCCAGCGTGGTATCACTGGCGCCAAAAGCAGATTGAGCAGACCGAACAGCGCCAGGTAGATTGCGTCGGGTTGTTGCAGGTAAGGCGCTACATCGGCCCGCAGGCTTGGTATGAAGGACAGCAGCACGGCCGCTGCGCCCGTCAGGAGGTGGACGATTTTCAACATTCGATTGGCTCACTCTAAGATCAGGCATACAGGAAGAGCTGATACCGCACCACGCACAGCGTTGGGGTGACAAGAATTGCCGGGCATCTGCAGGGATCAGCCTATGCACCGCGGCTTGATGAATCGCCGGGCGACACGCGGCCTATTTAACAGCAAAGCCGGATCCTTCTCAAATCGGCCGGAGTGCCGCCCACCGCCGTCGGGCGGATAGTCGACGCAAAGCGAGCAAGGCAAAGGCTGCGCGGGTCGATGGGTCTTGGTAAAGTGGGCGTCCACCAGTGGGGTGTATATTCATCGTCTACAAGGACATTACATGGCAATCGATATCGGCATCAGCGAAGAAGATCGCAAATCGATCGTGGACGGCTTGTCCCGTCTGCTCTCCGACACCTACGTGCTCTACCTCAAGACCCACAACTTCCACTGGAACGTCACCGGCCCGGCTTTCCGTACGCTGCACCTGATGTTCGAAGAGCAGTACACCGAACTGGCACTGGCGGTGGACTCCATTGCCGAGCGTATTCGTGCCCTGGGCTTCCCGGCGCCCGGCGCGTATTCCATCTATGCCCGTCTGTCTTCGATCAAGGAAGAAGAGGGCGTGCCCTCGGCCCAGGACATGATCCAGCAACTGGTCGAAGGTCAGGAAGCCGTTACCCGTACTGCCCGAGGCATCTTCCCGCTGCTGGACAAGGTCAGTGACGAGCCGACGGCCGACCTGCTGACCCAGCGCATGCAGGTGCATGAGAAGACCGCGTGGATGCTGCGTTCGCTGCTCGAAGGCTGATCCTTCTTGGTGCGGCGGCACCCGCGCCAGCAGGGCGTCCGCCGTATCGATCCTGGCGCTTTGCGTCCGGTCGAAGCATGGTTCGCTCCTACGCAACGACGCCGCCCTTCGCACACCTGCAACTCTTTATTCCTCTGTCGGCATCGCGCCTCGATACGCTTCCATAGATCCGTCAGCACACCTCCAGGGTTGGAGGTGGCGATCATCAAGGAGGCACGGATCCATGGAAGGAAACATCATCACCCGAGCACGACAGCTCGACCGATCGAGCAGGCTTGCCGTCGATCCCTACGCAGAAAACTTCGACATGGGCATGGCTCGACCCGTCTCCCGCTCGGTTCGCCTGAACGGGTTCGCCACGTGCCTGCGTCTGGAACGGATCTATTGGGAGATCCTGGAACGCATCGCCCTGGCCAATGAGTGCACGGTGAACGCACTGCTTTCCTACGTCGACCGCGAAGTCCACCTGCGTCACGGCGGCGTGAAGAATTTCAGCGGGCTGGTGCGCGTGGTCTGCGTCACTCACCTGATGGGGCGCGATCGTGCGTCGTCTGTTACCTTGGACGGCTGCGCGGCGCCGATTAACCGGATATAATCCCGCGTTTCACCCTGGCGCCGCTCGCGCCGCGGTTATTTGGTTGCCGAGACACTACCCATGCCGATGTACGACTATCAATGTGCTTCCTGTGGTCACCAGATGGAAGTCATTCAAAAGATCAGCGCCGAGCCTTTGACCGATTGCCCTGCCTGCCAGGCGCCGAAATTGAAGAAGATGCTTTCCATGCCGGGTTTCCGCCTGAGCGGCACCGGTTGGTACGAGACCGACTTCAAGACCGGCAACAAGAAGAATCTGGCGGGTGGCGACAAGGCCGAGTGAGTTGTCCGGCTCCCGCCCGCTCCTGCACGATGTCCAGGGTGCCGCGTGTCCAGCTACACGCCGTCATCGAATCATGAATTACGAGAAGTGAAACCACTACTATGATGCGCAGCCACTATTGCGGCCAACTGAACGAGACCCTGGAAGGTCAGGAAATAACCCTGTGCGGCTGGGTCCATCGCCGTCGCGACCATGGCGGGGTGATCTTCCTCGACATTCGGGACCGTGAAGGCATGGCCCAGGTGGTCTTCGACCCCGATCGCGCCGACAGCTTCGCCGCCGCCGATCGCGTGCGCAGCGAGTACGTGGTCAAGGTCACCGGCAAGGTCCGCGCGCGCCCGGCCGGCGCGGTCAACCCGAACATGGCGTCCGGCGCCATCGAAGTGCTCGGCTACGAGCTCGAAGTGTTGAACGAAGCGGAAACCCCGCCGTTCCCGCTCAACGAATACTCCGACGTCGGAGAGGAAACCCGCCTGCGCTATCGCTTCATCGACCTGCGCCGTCCCGAGATGGCCGAGAAGCTGCGCCTGCGCTCGCGCATCACCACCAGCATCCGTCGCTACCTCGACGAGAACGGCTTCCTCGATGTCGAAACGCCGATCCTGACCCGGGCCACACCCGAGGGCGCGCGTGACTACCTGGTTCCCAGCCGTACCCACCCCGGCAGCTTCTTCGCTCTGCCGCAGTCGCCCCAGCTGTTCAAGCAGTTGCTGATGGTGGCCGGTTTCGACCGTTACTACCAGATTGCCAAGTGCTTCCGCGACGAAGACCTGCGTGCCGATCGTCAGCCTGAGTTCACCCAGATCGACATCGAGACCAGCTTCCTCGACGAGAAGGAAATCATCGGTCTCACCGAAACCATGGTGCGCCAGCTGTTCAAGGAAGTGCTGGACGTCGAATTCGGCGAGTTCCCGCACATGACCTTCGAAGAAGCCATGCGGCGCTACGGTTCGGACAAGCCGGACCTGCGCAACCCGATGGAACTGGTCGACGTTGCCGACCAGCTCAAGGACGTCGAATTCAAGGTCTTCAGCGGTCCGGCCAACGATGCCAAGTGCCGCGTTGCCGCACTGCGCGTTCCAGGCGGGGCGAGCATGCCGCGCAAGCAGATCGACGACTACACCAAGTTCGTCGGCATCTACGGCGCCAAGGGCCTGGCCTACATCAAGGTCAACGAGCGCGCCAAGGGCGTCGAAGGCCTGCAGTCGCCGATCGTCAAGAACATCCCGGAAGCCAACCTCAACGTGATCCTGGATCGCGTCGGTGCGGTCGATGGCGACATCGTGTTCTTCGGTGCCGACAAGGCCAAGATCGTCAGCGAGGCATTGGGCGCGCTGCGCATCAAGCTGGGTAACGATCTGGACCTGCTGACCTGCGAATGGGCGCCGATGTGGGTCGTCGACTTCCCGATGTTCGAAGAGAACGAAGACGGCAGCTTCAGCGCGCTGCACCACCCGTTCACCGCCCCCAAATGCACCCCGGCCGAGCTGGAGGCCAATCCGGCCACAGCGCTGTCGCGTGCCTACGACATGGTGCTCAACGGCACCGAGTTGGGCGGCGGTTCGATCCGTATCCACCGCAAGGACATGCAGCAGGCGGTGTTCCGTCTGCTCGGCATCGAAGCGGCGGAACAGGAAGAGAAGTTCGGCTTCCTGCTCGATGCCCTGAAATACGGCGCGCCACCACACGGCGGCCTAGCCTTCGGCCTGGATCGTCTGGTCATGCTGATGACCGGCGCGCAGTCGATTCGGGAAGTCATTGCCTTCCCGAAAACACAAAGTGCCGCCGATGTCATGACCCAGGCACCTGGCGTCGTCGATGCCAAGGCACTGCGTGAACTGCACATTCGTCTGCGCGAACAGCCCAAGGCTGAGTGACGGCTGACAGGGCGCATCTTCGGATGCGCCCTTGCGTTGGGCAGTGGAAAACCTTGCCGAGGCAGGGTCGTATGGGTAACACACAGAAATCGGAGTTGCGTTATGGCTGGTCATTCCAAGTGGGCGAACATCAAGCACCGCAAAGAGCGCCAGGATGCCAAGAGGGGCAAGATCTTCACCAAGTGGATTCGTGAGCTGACTGTCGCAGCCCGTCAGGGTGGCGGCGAGCCAGGGTCCAACCCGCGTCTGCGGCTGGCGCTGGACAAGGCGCTGAGCGCCAACATGAGCCGCGATATCATCGATCGTGCGATCGCCCGGGGTACCGGAGCGGCGGGCAGCGATGACGTGGTCGAGTTGAGCTACGAGGGTTATGGTCCCGGTGGTGTCGCGGTGCTGGTCGAGTGCATGACCGACAACCGCAACCGTACCGCCGCCGCCGTGCGCCATGCGTTCAGCAAATGCGGCGGCAACCTGGGCACCGATGGCTCGGTGGCCTATCTGTTCGAGCGCAAGGGGCAGTTGTCCTTCGCTCCGGGCGTTGATGAAGATGCCCTGATGGAAGCGGCCATGGAGGCCGATGCCGACGACATCGTCACCCACGCTGATGGCTCGATGGACGTGTTCACCTCGTTCGCCAGCTTCTACGCGGTGGGCAATGCGCTGCAGGCGGCGGGTTTCAAGGCCGACGAGGCGGAAATCGTCATGGCCCCGACCACCAGCGCCGAACTGGACGCGGAAGGTGCCGAGAAGGTGCTCAAACTGATCGACATGCTCGAAGACCTGGACGACGTGCAAAACGTCTATTCCAATGCCGAAATATCCGATGCCGTGATGGAACAGCTCGGCTGACCGGCCTGTTTGTTTCATCGAAGCCATGCTTCGACAGGGCTGGCCTCTTCGCGGGTAGATGACCCGCGAAGGCATCAGCCGTGTTTCTCACTACTGCAGGCTTTATGACTTTAATTCTTGGAATCGACCCAGGCTCGCGCATCACCGGGTTTGGCGTCGTGCGTGAAACCGGACGAGGCTGCGAGTACGTAGCTTCAGGCTGCATCCGTACGGGCGGGGGGCTGCTGCACGATCGTCTGCAGATCGTTTTTCGCGGTGTGCGCGAAGTGATCCAGACCTACGGTCCGGTGACCATGGGCATCGAGCGGGTGTTCATGGCTCGCAATGCCGACTCGGCCCTGAAGCTGGGTCAGGCACGGGGTGCGGCCATCGTTGCGGCGGCCGAGGAGGGGCTGGAGATTGCCGAGTACAGCGCCACTCAGGTCAAGCAGGCCATCGTCGGTACCGGTGCAGCCAACAAGGAACAGGTACAGATGATGGTCATGCACCTGCTCAAGTTGACCCAGAAACCCCAGATCGATGCTTCCGACGCCCTGGCAATCGCACTGACCCACGCGCACACCCGTTCGAGCCTGATGCCCCATGGCTTGAGCACCGCCCGCAGCCGCGGTGGACGCCTGCGTCTTTAGCGGCTTACATCGTTTCAAACTTTTTTGCTTGCAGCTCACCCAAGTCCTGCAATGATGGCCACGGATTCGAAGATCCGGCCAGCATGAGCAGGGCGTGACTGCGCCTTCCGACAAAGGATTCAAACGTGATTGGACGCCTGCGCGGTACCCTGGCTGAAAAGCAGCCTCCGCACCTGATTCTCGACGTCAACGGGCTGGGCTATGAGCTCGAAGTGCCGATGACCACGCTCTATCGCCTGCCGCCGGTCGGCGAAACCGTGACCTTGCACACCCATCTGGTGGTGCGCGAAGACGCTCAGTTACTCTATGGCTTCTATGAAAAGCGCGAGCGTGAGCTGTTTCGCGAGCTGATCCGCCTGAACGGCGTCGGTCCCAAACTGGCCCTGGCACTGATGTCAGGGTTGGATGTCGATGAGCTGGTGCGTTGCGTGCAGGCACAGGACACCTCGGCGCTGGTCAAGGTGCCCGGCGTAGGCAAGAAGACAGCCGAGCGCCTGCTGGTCGAGCTCAAGGATCGCTTCAAGGCCTGGCAAACCACGCCGAGCATGTTCGAACTGGTGCCCAGTGGGCCGCAGGGGCCTGCGCCGGTCAGCAGCGCCGAAGCCGATGCCGTCAGCGCGCTCATCTCCCTGGGGTACAAGCCCCAGGAAGCCAGCCGCGCCGTGGCAGCCATCGATGCCAAGGGGCTGAGCAGCGAGGAATTGATCCGCCGCTCGTTGAAGGGAATGATCTAAGTGATCGAAGCCGACCGCCTGATCGCTGCCACTGGCCGCGATCGCGAAGAAGTACAGGACCGGGCCATCCGCCCGCTCAGCCTGGCCGAGTACATCGGCCAGCCCACCGTGCGCGAGCAGATGGAGCTGTTCATCCAGGCCGCACGCGGGCGCAGCGAATCGTTGGACCACACCTTGATCTTCGGCCCGCCAGGGCTGGGCAAGACGACCCTGGCCAACATCATTGCCCAGGAAATGGGCGTGTCGATCAAGAGCACCTCGGGCCCGGTACTGGAGCGGCCGGGAGATCTGGCGGCCCTGCTGACCAATCTGGAACCCCACGATGTGCTGTTCATCGACGAGATCCACCGGCTGTCGCCCATCGTCGAAGAAGTCCTGTATCCCGCCATGGAGGATTTCCAGCTCGACATCATGATCGGCGAGGGGCCGGCGGCACGCTCCATCAAGCTCGATCTGCCACCGTTCACCCTGGTCGGTGCCACTACCCGCGCCGGCATGTTGACCAACCCGCTGCGCGACCGTTTCGGCATCGTCCAGCGTCTGGAGTTCTACAGCACGGCGGACCTTGCAACCATCGTCAGCCGCTCGGGCAACATTCTGGGGCTGGCGATCGAAGATGAAGGCGCCTTCGAGATCGCCCGGCGCGCCCGCGGTACGCCGCGAATCGCCAATCGGCTGTTGCGCCGGGTCCGGGACTTCGCCCAGGTACGGGGCAAGGGTCACATCACCAAGCCCATCGCCGACCTGGCTCTGAACATGCTGGACGTCGACGAGCGCGGCTTCGACCATCAGGACCGGCGCCTTCTGCTGACCATGATCGAGAAATTCGACGGCGGTCCGGTAGGCGTCGACAGCCTGGCGGCGGCCATCAGCGAGGAGCGGCACACCATCGAGGATGTTCTGGAGCCCTACCTCATTCAACAGGGCTACATCATGCGAACCCCGCGCGGGCGCGTCGTCACTCGCCACGCCTACCTGCATTTCGGCTTGAACATTCCCAACCGGTTGGGCGACATGCCTGCTGGTGATGCCCAGTCCGAGGAAGTCGACGCATGAAAGGCCCATTGCGCAGCGATCTAATTCGGGTTTGCGTGGTCCTAGGGGCTGACGCAGCTTTCGCCTGCGCTTTGCCTGCACACGCAACGAAAAAACAGTTGCCTGGGCGGATTGGCAACCTGAGGAGTAAGCACTAGAGTATGCGCGCGCAAAACGGGGTTCAGGTGTTCGCTCATCAGTGTCGGGTCTATTACGAAGACACCGATGCTGGTGGCGTGGTTTACCATGCCAGCTATATCGCTTTTTATGAACGAGCACGTACCGAAATGCTGCGTCAGCGCCATTTCAATCAGCAAACGCTGCTGGAACAGCAGGTTTCTTTTGTGGTGCGGCGCATGACGGTGGACTATGTTGCGGCGGCGCGTCTTGACGACCTTCTGGAGATCCAGAGCGAAGTCACCGCTATGACGCGCGCAACCATGACATTTTCCCAGCGTATCGTGAATGCAGAAGGCAGAGTCCTGAATGAAGCAGAAGTCCTGATTGCCTGCATTAACCCACATCTTATGAAGCCGATTGCGCTTCCCAAGTCTATTGTCGCGGAGTTCAAGCAGTGACTGACATGAACGTTCTTGATTTGTTCCTGAAGGCGAGCCTTCTGGTCAAACTTATCATGTTGATTTTGATCGGCTTTTCTATTGCCTCATGGGCCATCATTATTCAGCGCACCCGAATTCTGAACGCGGCGGGACGCGAGGCGGAAGCCTTTGAAGATAAATTCTGGTCCGGCATCGAGCTGTCGCGTCTCTATCAGGAGAGCCAGGGACGCCGTGAAGAGCTGAGCGGTTCAGAGCAGATCTTCTACGCCGGCTTTAAAGAGTTCGCTCGTCTGCACCGCGCCAACAGCCATGCGCCAGAAGCGGTGGTGGAAGGCGCCAGCCGCGCGATGCGCATCTCGATGAACCGCGAGCTGGAAACGCTGGAAAACCATATTCCTTTCCTCGGCACCGTCGGCTCTATCAGCCCCTACATCGGCCTGTTCGGCACCGTATGGGGCATCATGCACGCCTTTATCGCGCTGGGCGCGGTCAAGCAGGCGACGCTGCAGATGGTTGCGCCGGGCATCGCCGAAGCGCTGATCGCCACCGCGATCGGCCTGTTCGCCGCGATTCCGGCGGTCATGGCCTACAACCGACTGAACCAGCGCGTCAACAAGCTGGAGCAGGGCTACGACAACTTTATGGAAGAGTTCACGGCCATCCTGCACCGTCAGGCCTTCTCCAGCGACAGCGCGAAGTAAGCGGAGGTAACCCATGGCCAGAGTACGTGGTCGCGGCCGCCGCGACCTGAAATCGGAAATTAATATCGTTCCGCTGCTCGACGTCCTGCTGGTGCTGCTGCTGATCTTTATGGCGACAGCGCCGATTATTACCCAGAGCGTAGAAGTGGACCTGCCGGACGCCACCGATTCGAAAACGGTCTCCAGCGACGATAATCCGCCGGTGATCGTTGAGGTCTCAGGCGTCGGTCAGTACAGCCTGGTAGTGGATCACGATCGTATGGAGCAGTTGCCGCCGGAACAGGTGGTGAGCGAAGCGCAGCGTCGCATCGAGGCGAATCCGAAAACCGTCTTTTTAATCGGCGGCGCAAAGGATGTGCCCTATGACGAAATTATTAAAGCGCTCAACCTGCTGCATCAGGCAGGCGTTAAATCTGTCGGTTTGATGACGCAGCCGATTTAAAGTCGAACCGTTTTTTGGGAACCGAGTGTGTCGAAGGCAACCGAGCAAAACGAGAAGTTAAAGCGCGCGATAATTATATCGGTGGCTCTGCACGTGGTACTGATCGCCCTGCTGATCTGGAGCTCCTTCAACGAGAATATTGAGGCGAGCGGCGGAGGCGGCGGCAGCGATATCGACGCGGTGATGGTCGATCCTGGCGCCGTGGTAGAGCAGTACAACCGTCAACAGAACCAGAAAAGCGACAGCCAGCGCGCCGAGCAGCAGCGTGAGAAGCAGGCGCAGCAGCAGGCTGAAGAGCTGCAGCAGAAGCAGGCCGCGGAACAGCAGCGTCTGAAGGCGCTGGAAAAAGAGCGTCTGCAGGCGCAGGAAGCGGCAAAAGCGCAGGC
>NZ_DJUS01000107.1:30477-75790 GCF_002438365.1 Pseudomonas sp. UBA6276 | reverse complement strand
CTTCGAGTTCACCGTCACCGGCGAGCAGCGCCATGCAGGCATCGCCACGCAGTTCGGGCCGCACGCGGTGCAGATCGAGCTGGCACCCTACCCGTTCGAAGTGAAGACGCCGACCAGTGCCGAGGTCATCGAAATGAGCCAGTGGCGCCAGGAACACAAGCGCTGGCGCCCCTGAGGGTGTCAGTCCTGTGACGGATCCGGCACCTGTGCTCGCAACAACCCTTGCTGCAAGCGCGTTGCGTCCTGCGATGTGTCGAATATCAGCTCCACCCGTGAATCCCGACGCCACTCACTCGGTCTCCATTGGGCGGTTTGTCCTGCCAGCAAATTACTCGATCGCCACCCCTGCGTGCTGTGGATAACCAGCTTGGCGCGATGCCAACTTTCATTTTCCAGCCAACGCCCCAAGGTCTGCAGATCGAGCTGAACCTGTGGGTGCAAACGCCAGCCGATGCTCCAGCCATCAGGGTGATCCTGCACTTGGCATCGGACACGAGACTTATCCACCCATAGATCACCCAGCGCATTGGGGCTGTCTATCGGCTTGTCCACAAAAAGCGCGACAGGCTTATCCACAATCGGCAGTTGATCGAAGCGGATTTCATCGACGTCCCGCCACAGCATTTGAGCTGTGGGTAAATTTTTACTTATACACAGCTCATGAATATCGGATGCTTTGTTCATGATCAGCAATCCCGCAGTGCGCGCGGCTTCCAGCTGTACCGCAGGCAGCGCATTCCCCGCCCTGAGTGCCAGAGCGTCAAGCACCATCACCAGCGGTTGGACGGCCAGGACCCCGCGCCAAGGCGCTTCACCCAGTTGTGCGAGGATCTGCAATGGATGGCCCAGGCCCGACGGCTCGATGAACAATCGGTCCGGACGGGCACTACGCAGCAAGCGGGCAAGACCGATCTGAAACGGCGCTCCATTCACGCAGCACAGGCAACCCCCGGCGATTTCACCGATTGCGATACCATCGTCGGCTGTAGCCAGCAACGCGGCGTCTATGCCCACCAGACCGAATTCGTTGATCAAGACGGCCCAGCGTTCGTCCGCTGGCTTGCACGTCAGCAGATGACGAATCAGGCTGGTCTTGCCGGCGCCCAAGGGGCCTGCGATGACATGGGTGGGAATGTTCTGCAGCATGGTCGGATGTCTATGGAGGTTGAACGATGCGTGTGTGGGTTTTGCTGGGCCTGCTGGCCAGCACTCAGGTATGGGCCGAGGCCTGCGTGGTGCACAGTCAGGCCGAGCGGGTGAGCGTGGAAGTGTGCCAGCAGAATCGTACTATACCGCCGAAGCTGTTTCATGATGGATTCTGCCAGCCGAATCTGCCGGGCCAGAAGGTCGAGGTGCAACACCTGGAGCAATGCCCGCAGGGCGCCTACGGTGTCTGTCGCGGTGCACGCGTGGAGCGCATGCCCTATGAACAGGACATCCACTACTATGGCGTGGCCAGCGATGCCGCGTACCTCAAGCCATTCTGCGAACAGAACAGTGGGGGCCACTGGGAGACCCCCTGATCAGCCGAAGCTACACGACCGGCGTCTGTTCGTGCCAGTCACCGAAGGGATCCGGCCAACGGGTCCAGGCGCGTGCGCCCAAGGCCAGTTCCTCGTCATCGAGCAGGCAACTGTCCAAGTCTCGACTCAGCGCAGCGAAGTCGATGTTCTGGCCAATGAACACCAGTTCCTGTCGGCAGTCGCCGGTGTCGGCGTTCCAGTTGTGCTGGATGGCAGCGATGCTTTCAGCATCCTGCGGCCATTGCGATTCAGGCACGAAGCGCCACCAGCGCCCGGCAAAACCATAGCGCATCAGTCCTCCCGCCTGTGACCAGCTCCCGGCTTCCTGGGGCTTGCTGGCCAACCAGAAAAAGCCCTTGGAGCGCAGCAACTTGCCGTTGGTCCAGGGTTGGTCGATGAAGGCATGGAAGCGCTGTGGATGAAACGGGCGTCGGGCGCGATAGGCCGTCGAGGCGATGCCGTAGGCGTCGGTTTCAGGCACATGTTCGCCCTGCAGCTCCTTCAGCCAACCTGGCGCCTGCGCCGCGCGCTCGAAATCGAACAACCCGGTGTCCAGGATGCGCGCCAGAGGCACCTGACCCATGACCATCGGCAGCACCTGTGCGACCGGGTTGAGCTTTTGCAGCACCGCAGTCAGCTCGGTGCGTTCGGCCTGGCTGATGAGGTCGATCTTGCTGATCAGGATCACATCGGCGAACTCCACCTGCTCGATCAACAGCTCGGTGATCGCCCGCTCGTCTTCCTCACCCAAGGTCTCGCCTCGGGTCGCCAGACTTTCTGCTGCCTGGTAGTCGAGCAGGAAATTGACCCCATCGACGACGGTGACCATGGTATCGAGCCGCGCCAGATCGGCCAGGCTCTGACCTTGCTCATCGCGAAAAGTGAAGGTTTCTGCCACCGGTAGCGGTTCGGAGATGCCGGTGGATTCGATCAACAGGTAATCGAAACGCCCGTCAGCGGCCAGTTTTGCCACTTCCTGAAGCAGGTCCTCGCGCAGCGTGCAGCAGATGCAGCCATTGCTCATTTCGACCAGCTTTTCTTCGGCGCGGTTGAGGCTGACGTCGCGCTGCACTTCGCTGCCGTCGATGTTGATCTCGCTCATGTCATTGACGATCACCGCGACGCGCAAGTCGTCACGGTTACGCAGGATGTGATTGAGCAGGGTGCTTTTTCCGGCTCCCAGAAAACCTGAGAGCACGGTGACGGGTAAACGGTTGGGCATGACGGACCTCATCAGGAACGGCTACAACGGGCTATATGCTTTGTCTATTGTTATAACATAACATAAAGGGCGTTGGTTTGTTGTTACCTGAACTGAGGGGATCATGAGAAAAAAACACGTGTTCCACGTGGAACACGTGTTCGATGTTTCACGTACGAGGCTTTACCGCACCGCAGTCGTTACCCAACCAGACGGCACGGGTATTCATGCTGCCCTTCTGTGCGGTACCGGAGGCATTGAAGGTGCCGCTGACCGTAGTCAGAAATTCCCGGTCGCTGAGGAATTGCGCCTGTCCCGCGCCTTGAGCCTTTGGGCAGCTGAATTGGAATTTCCAAACATTGCCGTTGCGCTCGGTGATCTTCTGCGTGCAGCCCGACTTGGGGTCCTGCAGTGGGATGTCGTTAGTCTTGACCTGTTCCGGGGTCAGGCATGAACGAATGCCATTACCGCCCAAGGTAATGCCTTGGTTGGCCAATACGCCTTCCATCATCGCCCTTTGCTCGGGCGGGAGCATCTTCAGCTGGCCCAGCATGACCTGCATGTCCGGCAATGGCTTGCCATCAACCTGCATGTTGCTGGTGGTCATTTCCCATAGACCTGGCTGCAACATCTGCGCCTGCGCGCCTGTCGCCGAAAGGCTCACTATCAATGCTGCCATCGGCCATTTGAATCTCATCTGATGTCACTCCTGAAGGTCATTGGGAAAAGCGCGGGTGCCTCAGCTTTTGACGCCGAAACCGGACCCGAGTTGCGCGGCAATAAAAACGCGACAACCGCTCCTGAACGTGGTCTGTTACCACAGCTAATCAAGGAGCCGCCGTGCAATGGATTATCACAGTCCGATTTTTTTTGGGTATCTATTTGGCCTGCTGCACGTCCTGGGCATCGGGGCTGCCGTCCATGCCGTGCTTACCGTACGCACCGCGCAAGGGTCGATCGCCTGGGCCTTGTCGTTGATGTTCATTCCCTACCTGACATTGATCCCCTATCTGGTGTTCGGGCGCAGCACGTTCGATGGCTACATCGAGGCGCGTCGGCATGCCAACAAGGAAATGCATACGGCCATTGCCGACATGGATTGGCGGCCGTGGATCGAGGAAGCGCTGGCCGCACGAAAGTCGACGTCCTACGCCTCGCTCAGAGCCATGCCCAAGCTTGGTCGCATGCCCTGCTTGGCCAACAACCGGGTCGGCCTGCTGGTCAACGGCCACGCGACATTCGATGCCATCTTTGCTGCCATCCGCGAGGCCAAACAAGCAGTGCTGGTGCAGTTCTTCATCATTCATGACGACCATATCGGGCGTCAGCTGCAAGGCCTGTTGTTGCAGAAAGCCTCCGAAGGTGTGCAGGTCTATGTGCTGTATGACCAGGTAGGCAGCCATGCCCTGCCCCGTGAATACGTCGAGCGCTTGCGTGACGGTGGAGTGAACGTGAAGGCGTTCGCCACACAGAGCGGCTGGTTGAACAGGTTCCAGGTGAATTTCCGTAACCATCGCAAGATCGTGGTGGTGGACGGTATCAAAGGCTTCATCGGTGGTCATAACGTGGGTGACGAATACCTGGGCGGCAACCCCAAGCTGTCGCCTTGGCGCGATACCCATGTGAGCATCAGTGGCCCCGTGATCGCCTGCCTGCAGGAGTCTTTCGCGGAGGACTGGTTCTGGGCGGCGCGCGAGCTGCCACCGTTGATTCTGCCGGATGCGTACGAAGAGGACGGTGTGCTGTGCCAGGTCCTGGCGACCGGTCCGGCGGATTCCTATGAAACCTGCTCACTGTTTTTCGTCGAGTCGATTCACGCCGCCAACGAACGGGTCTGGATCACGACGCCCTATTTCATCCCCGATGAGGCGGTGTTTGCCGCTCTGAGGCTGGCCGTGCTGCGCGGTGTGGACGTCAGGATCCTGCTGCCGTCTCGTCCCGATCACAAAGTGGTGTATGCCGCCTCCAGCCTGTTCGCCTTCGAGGCCGTCCGTGCGGGTGTCCGGATGTTCCGCTATGAACCGGGATTTCTGCACCAGAAAGTGGTGCTGATCGATGACGAAATCACCGCGATCGGCAGCGCCAACATGGACAACCGCTCCTTCCGCCTGAACTTCGAAATCATGCTGTTGACCGTGGATAAAGCCTTCACCAGCGAAGTCGAACAGATGCTGCTGGACGACTTCGCCCAATCGCGCGAGATCGATGTACGCGACAGCAAGGAAACCCATCGCCTGCAAAAGTTGGGCATGCGCGTTGCGCGGCTGATCTCACCCATCCTCTAGCCTGCTCAGCTGCTGTAGATATCATCGCGGGTCCAGGGCAGTCCGGTATGGCCGTCGGTGTAGGGTTTGACGGCAAGGATCTGGTGGATGTTGATCCAGCCCCGACTGAACCCATAGGCGCAACCGGCCAAGTACAGACGCCAGATCCGCAGAGACTGTTCGGATACCATGCCGGCGGCGGCCTCCAACTGGTTTTCCAGGCGCGCGCTCCAGTGCTGCAAAGTGCGCGCGTAGTGCAGCCGCAGGCTTTCGACGTCCACGACCTCAAGTCCCGCTTCGCTGACCTGCGCATCGACCATGGACAGATGAGGCAATTCGCCGTGGGGGAAGACGTACTTGCCGATGAACTCCCCCGCGCCCCTGCCTACCGGACGGCCGTCCGTATGCCGGGCCGTGATGCCGTGGTTCATCACCAGGCCACCCTCGCGAACAGCGCCGCAAAGGCGCTGGCAATAGAGCCCCAGGTTAGCGTGGCCAACATGCTCGAACATGCCCACACTGACGATCTTGTCGAAGCGTCCGTCCTGGGGCAGGTCACGATAATCGAGCAGCTGTAGTTCGACCTGATGTTGCAGGCCTTCGGCCACTACTCGCGCCCGAGCCAGCTTCAGCTGCTCCTTGCTCAGGGTGATGCCGAGCACCCTGGCACCGAACTCCCGCGCTGCGAATCGCGCCAGGCCACCCCATCCACAACCGACATCCAGCAGGTAGTCACCCTGGCGCAGACGTAATTTGCGGCACAGGTGTCTGAACTTGTCCTGTTGCGCCTGTTCCAAGGTCTCCTGACCGGTATGGAAGTAAGCACAGGAGTAAGCCATGTCGCGGTCAAGCCAGAGCTGATAGAACTCGTTGGACAAGTCGTAGTGATAGGCGATCGAGCGTTCATCGGTGTCTTTGTCGTGTGCCGAGCGCACGGGCACGGGCCCCTCATCGTCGTGCAGAATCGCCTGGCTGAGTTCATCGCACAGGCGAATGACGTCACCGATCTCGCCTTCCACATCCACCTTGCCTTCGATGAAGGCACTACCAAGCTGATCCAGGCTGGGGTGGGAAAACTGGCTGATGACCTGCGGCTCTTTCAGCACGAGTGTGACGCTTGGTGAAGGACCCAGGTCCATTTCGTGTCCATCCCAGAGACGCAGCCGTAAGGGAAGCTGCAGGTTTTGCAACACAGGCGGTAGGTGCGCGAGCATGGAAGTTCTCCCCTGTCTGAACGATTCAGCACAGAAGACTAGCTCAGAAGTCGGTACCCGGATGACCAGTCGATCATCGAGTCAGGTGCCGTGGGTCGGTAATCCTTCGATCTGTAATTAAATTTTCACGTCATCAGCTACGCTGGCAGCTACAGGACACATCCGGAAACATCGGAAATGCTTGCTGTACCATGCCCGGGCTTCGACATCATCAAGGAAATGGACCTGCATGAGCGCAGACAACGAAAGATTCATAGGTTTGGAATGGCTGCGCTTTTTCCTCGGCGTGTACCTTGTGATGTTTCACACACTGCCCTTCTACAGCGAGTACACACACCTGAGCGGATTGGTGGAGTTCACCGAACTGGGATTTTTCGCCACCAGTAGCTTCTTCGCGTTATCCGGCTTTCTCCTTACCCACGTCTACCTGGACGGCAACAAGCTTCGAGAGCCACCGCTCTCCTTCATGACCAAACGCTTCGCCAATCTCTACCCCATTCACCTGTTCGGCCTTGCCAGTTGCGTGATCCTGATTGCGCTCACGGGCCTGTTCGACAGCAACACCGACCTGGGTGTCGCCTATCGATCCGATGACCTGCTCAAGCGCACCGCTCCCGAGCTGCTGAAATACCACCTCAGTGACTTCCAGATAGCCGTCAACGCGGTGCTGCAGGTCACCCTGCTGCAAGCCTGGAACCCGGTCTACCTCGCCTACAACGGGCCGCTGTGGTCGATCTCGGCACTGTTCTTCTTCTATCTCGTATTCCCCTGGTTCGCACCGCGTCTGGCGGCCGCCAAACACAAGGTGCGGTTGCTGCTGATCATCTGGGCGGCGTGTCTGGTCCCGCCGCTACTGGTGGTCCTCAACAATGACTACAGCTCGATCTGGATCGGTTTCCTTCACCACTTTCCGTTGCTGCGGCTACCAGTCTTCCTCGCCGGTATCGTCGCCTATCTATTGTTTCGCGAGCATCGGTTGATGGGCGTCGGGTTGCGGGGCCCTGGCAAACTGCTGGCGGTGGTTGCCCTGGGCTTTGGTGTAGCAATCGCCGCCGAGGTCAACTGGCGGGGTGCCAGCCACTGGTATGTGCTGCTGCACAATGGCCTGCTGCTGCCGCTGGTGCTCAGCGGGATCACGCTGTGCGCCATGGCCTCGAGTCCGCGCAGCGAGCGCTACATCAAATGGGCGCGCCGGCTGGGCGCGGCATCGCTGCCGATGTTCGCCTTGCACACACCGATCTTCATCATCTTCCGTCGTCTGGAAATGCTGGCGAACATCAATGTGCCGTTGTGCTTCAGCAATGCCTCGGCCTGCGTTGCGCAAGCCAAGGGCCACCCGCTGTCGCTGGCGTACTACCCTATCCTGCTGCTGCTGTGCATCATCATCTGCGTGATATTCCAAGAGCAGATCGGCAACCGCACGCGGCAGTGGCTGTTGCAGGGGCCGCTGAGTCGGTGGGTGGTCAAGAGCAAACGTGCAGATACCGGCAAGGCCAAGACCATGCGCACGAGCATGAGCCGCGGCTGAGGGGCCAAGCGCCATGCCCTGAGACCGTTGGGTTCTCCGGGCATGGCGCTGGCACCCGGTCAGTACTTCCAGCTGACCGATGCGGTGATGTTGCGCGGCGCGCCGTAGCTGCTGGCGGTCTGGCTGTACAGCGAACGCAGGTACTTGCGATCGGTGACATTGTTGAAGTTCAGCGACGTGCTCCAATGGTCGTCGATGTCATAGCGGGTCATCAGATCGACGATGGCATAGGCATTCTGGCGAATGGCGCTGTTGGTGTCGTTCTCCACCCCGCTCTGCCAGCTCAGGCGCGTGCCCACATGAGCCTTCGGCAGCATCGGCAGGCGGTAGCTGACCAGACCGTGGAAGCTGTGTGTAGGCACATAGTTGCGCGCATCACTGCCGTCCTCGTCTTCGATGGCGACATAGGTGTAGCCGGCCAGCACGTCCAGGCCGGGGTACGCTTCGCCTGAAGCCTCCAGTTCCACCCCATGGCTCTTGTAGTCCTCGGTCTCGTACAGGTACTGCGATCCCACCAGGGTGGAGGCCCCGGCCACGTTGCTCTGCTGCGTCTTGAACACAGCCGCCGTCAGGTCCAGACGGTTGTCGAGCAAGCGACCCTTGACGCCGGCCTCCAGGCTTTTGCCTTCGAGCGGGTCAAGCAACTTGCCATCCAGCCCATAGGTGGCGTATTGCGGATTGAAGATCCGTGTCCAGCTGGTATACACCGCCCACTGCTCGCTCAGGTCGTAGACCAGGCCAGTGTACGGCGTCACTCGGCCATGCTCGCGCAGGGAATGATCCGAGCCGTAGCTCTCACCCGAGCCATCGGCGCTGAGCATGCGTGCACCCGCGATCCAGTGCAGATCGTCCGTCAGGTTGAAGCGCGCGCCGGCGAAGAGGCTTTTCTGCCTGTCCACGAAGTTCTGGGTATTGGTATCGCTGGTTTCGGTGAAGGACGGACGTGCGGTGGTGCCGTTCAGGATGTTTGCGAATGACGTGTAGTAATACCCCCCCAGCTCTATTCCTTCGGAAGAGTCGTACTCACGCGCAGTCTGGTGCGTTCGTCCGTAGGTGGCCCCAAAGGTCAGTTCATGCTGGCGACCGAACAGGCTGAAAGGGCCCGACAGCTTCGCTTCACCAATGGCCTGGTTGGCCGTGGCGGAGGTGTCTGCCGCAAAGACCAGCGCCTGATCAGCGTCCAGACCCGCCACGTAGAACATGTTTGTGTCCTGGTATTCATGAATACCGGTCACCGTCAGTGTGGCATTCCAGCCATTGTCGAAGGCATGCTGCAGTTCGGCGAAGGTGCGCTGCGTGTGCATGTTCCAGTAGGTCCAGGGCTGGCCCACATTGGAGCTGCGGCTGCTGTAGTGCAACCGGTTGCCGCCGTCGTCCACCAGCGGCAGGTTGCCCCAAGTGCTGGCATTGGAGTCGCTGTTGTGCTGGGAGAAGCCGACCGTGAGCGTATCCCGCTCACTCAGATCGAACGCCAGCAGGCCCGCGGCCACGTTGCGTTCGTGGCTGTAGCGGTCCATCCAGGAGTTGCCCTTGTCGTGGGCGTAGATGAAACGGCCACGCACGTTGCCGGTGTCGGTCAACGGGCCTGAGACGTCGACGGCGATACGGCGGCCGTCCCAGGAGCCCACGCTGCTATCGATCTGCGCCTGGAAGGTCTCGGTCGGACGTTTGCGCACAAAATTCACCGTCGCCGATGGGTTGCCGGTCCCGCTCATCAATCCGTTGGCCCCGTGCAGCACGTCGATCTGCTCGTACTCAGCCATGTCGACGTCGCCGATCAAGGTGGCCTGGGAAAACGGCATGCTCATCCCATCGTATTCGAACGACGTGATTTCAAAGCCGCGGGATGTGAATTCGGTCCGATCGCTCTCGCTCTGCTCCACCGTCACCGAAGGCGCAGCGCGCAAGGCGTCCTTGATGCCACGGATCTTGAAGTCTTCCATCTGCGCCTGGGTGACGGTGGTGATGCCCTGTGGTGTTTCCTGCTTGCTCAGCCCCAGCTTGGTAGTGCTCGAAGACGGCTTGGCCGTGTAGCTGACGGTGGGATCTCTGTACTGGTCTTCGGAGGCCGATTCCTGCACCTGAATGGACGGCAGCGTGAGGGAATCATCGGCGTGCGCCAGCGGAAAGGTACCGCAGGCGCCGGCCAGCAACAGGGTGGCGGAAATACGAGGCTTCAAGATCGGCGTCCCAAGACGAAGAAAAGGACGGCGATAATGTAGGAATTTTCAAACAAGAACTAGAATCGTTTACCTGATTTTTACTTTTTTTTCACATTTGTGGCGGGAAATCAGTCCTGCCTGCACGCGGACGGTACTGAGCATCAGGCTCACAGAACGATCAGTCCACCCTGTCCAACTCCACCACACAGACCTGCGCCATTGCACCCTCCAGGCTATAACGCTGCAACTGACCGCCGACGTTGGTGCACCGCAGCGTCGCTCGCGGGGCCAGCTCATGGCGCTGTCCACTGCTCGCGTGGGTGACGTTGACGATGCCCACTGACGCATTGAAGAAAACGACCTGAGTCGCCTTGGAGCCCAACACCACGGCCGGATGACAATCCACCCAGCGCAAGGAAGCGTTGATCCGATCCGGGCGGTAGATCAGGTTGAAATCCTCGATCGGCGAGCCCAGCAAGCGACACTGCACGGTCGCTCCACCGTCGAAACTCAGCGGCTGCAGGGGACCCAGCGCCTCACTGTCCACCCCATTGATTTGCAACACCATCCCATCGCCATGCAGCACGGTGATGACCCGGCTATAGCCGGGGAACACGGAAAAGGGTCCATCGACATCGATCTGGGCGATCGACAGGCGCCAGTCATAGCCGCTGTCATCGACGCAGCGCTGCCGGGCAATCTCCAAGGTGCTGCCACCCCCGTTTTTCCAGGGCATGGCCGTGTACGCTTCGGGTTGGTACAAGTGCGAATCAGTCATCGGAATCCGGCTACCAAAGAAATGTCAGGCAGGCGTGAACGCCATGAAGCGCTCGATCAGCGCAAGCAGTACCGGCCGCAAGGTGTCGACCTTGGCCTGCTGCAACCCATAGGGCGGCGTTTCCTGCATGTAGGCACGCTGCGCCAGCTCCAGTTGAACCGCGTGAACCCCATGGGCCGGGCTGCCGTACTGGCGGGTGATGTAGCCGCCCTTGAACCGACCATTGAGCACCGCTGGCAACTGCGGAGCCAACTGCTCGGCCAAGGCGTGCAACTGCTCGCCAACGCCAGGCGCGCAGGCGCTGCCGCTTGCCGTACCGAAGTTGAACACCGGCAACTCGCCTTCGAACAGGTGGGGGATGACCGAGCGGATCGAGTGGGCATCCCATAGCAGGGCATACCCGTGGATGGCTTTGATTCGCTGCAATTGCTGGTGCAAGGCCCGATGGTACGGCTGCCAATAGTGCTCCAGGCGTCGGGCGATTTCAGCGTCGTCAGGCTCGTGTCCCGGTTGATACAGCGGCACGTCGTCGAAGGTCGCCAGCGGGCAGAGTCCGGTGGTGTTCTGGCCAGGGTAGAGGCTGGCGCCATCGGCCGGCCGATTCAGGTCGATCACGTAGCGCGAAAAGCGTGGACGCAGTGTCGACGCCCCCAGCGCGGTGGCGAAGTCGTACAGCTCATGAATATGCCAGTCGGTGTCATCCACCGCCTGGCCGACCGAGCTGTAATGCGCCTTCAGATCGTCCGGCAGTTCAGTGCCGACATGGGGCATGGAGATCAGCAAAGGGCCGATGCCCTCATGCAGCTCGAACGTGTGTTCCTGAGTCATATCGTTTGCTCCAAGAGGTCGGCCAGGGTGGCGCGGTAGCCGTGCAGCGCTTCCACCTGCAGGGCGTGTTGACCGTTGTCGATGACGTGCCTGCCACCGACGAAGACATCGCGCACGGGGTGGGTGCCGTGCTCGCAGAACACCATCGAGGACAACAGCTGTGCCGGATTGCCCGGGGCGATAGTGGCGGCGTCCGAATCGATCACGACCAGGTCGGCACGCTGGCCGACCACCAGTCCGCCCACCGAGCGGCCCGTGGCCTGCGCCCCGCCACTCACCGCCTGAGCGAACAGTCGGTCCGCCACTGCCGGCGCTTCAGCGCTGGCCAGTACGTTGCGGCGGCGATGCAACAGGCGTTGGCCGTATTCCAGCAAGCGCAGTTCGGCCCAGGGATTGACCGCCACGTTGCTGTCCGAACCGATACCCCAATTTCCCTTGTCGGCCAGGAAACGCTGCGCATCGAACAAACCATCGCCAAGGTTGGCTTCGGTGGTCGGACACAGACCGACGACGGCACCACTACGCGCCAACGCGGTGTATTCGGCGTCGTCCATGTGGGTGGCGTGCACCAGGCACCATCGCCGGTCCAGAGGTTGGCGGTCCAACAGCCACTGCACCGGTCGCTGGCCGAGGATGGCTACGCAGTCATCGACCTCGCGGGTCTGCTCGGCGATATGGATATGCACGGGCGCCCGCGGATCCTCACTGTCCAAGCCCTGAATCAGCCTCGACAAGGAGGCTTCGCTCACGGCGCGCAACGAGTGCGGCGCTACGCCGTAGCGTCGGTTGCCGTTCTGCGGCATGGCTTTTTGCAGGTGCTGACGCAGCTCGAAGATCCACTCGGGTGAATTGATGAAGCGACGCTGGTGCGGCAAGGGTTCTGCCTGACCCAGGCCGCCGTACTGGTACAGCACCGGCAGCAGGGTCATGCCGATGCCCACCTCCTCAGCTGCACGAACCACGCGCAGGGACAGTTCGGCGGGGTTGGCGTAGGGTTGGCCGTCAGCGCCATGGTGCACGTAGTGAAACTCGCAGACCGAGGTGTACCCGGCCTTGAGCATCTCGATGTACAGATGCCGGCCGATGGCCTGCAGGTGCCGCGGCTGCAGGCGCTGGGCGAAGCGATACATCAGGGTGCGCCAGCTCCAGAAGGAGTCTTTCGGGTCGCCCAGGGTTTCGGTCAACCCGGCCATGGCGCGCTGAAAGGTATGGGAATGCAGGTTCGGCATGCCACTGATCACCGGGCCCCGCGCCACCGGCGTGCCGGCCGTGGGCACGGCATCGATGCTCACGGTGGTCAGATCGCCGAGCGCGTTCCAGCTCAGCAGCACATTGCGCTGCCAGCCATCGGGCAGTAACGCGCTGTGGGCAAACAGGCTGCTCTGGGCGTGGCTGGTGGGTGAATCCAAGGGTGTATCCACGTGAACCTCTGGGCAGTGAGTCAGGCGCGGGCAATCAGAGAACAGGCGCCGCGTCTCGCGACAGCACGCTTTGCAGGAAGCTGCGCGTACGGGCTTCGCGAGGCGCGGTGAACAGCTGGGCTGGCGGCGCGGCTTCGACGATGGCGCCTTGGTCCATGACCACCACCACATCGGCCACTTCCCGGGCAAAACCCATTTCGTGGGTGACGATGATCATGGTCATGCCTTCGTTCGCCAGGGTCTTCATGACCTGCAACACCTCGCCCACCAGTTCCGGGTCCAGTGCCGAGGTCGGCTCGTCGAACAGCATGACCTTGGGTTCCATGGCCAATGCACGGGCGATCGCCACGCGCTGCTTCTGCCCTCCCGACAGGGTGCCGGGATAGACCTGGGCCTTGTGTTCGAGGCCGACCTTGTTCAACAGGCGCAAGCCCTGCTCCTGCGCAGCCTGGCGCGACTTGCCGCGCAGGGCCATGGGCGCCAGGGTGATGTTGTCCAATACGCTGAGGTGCGGGAACAGGTTGAAGGACTGGAACACCATGCCGACTTCACTGCGCAGGGCGTCAAGTTTGCTTTCGGACATCATCCGGCCCTGCTCCACCACCGTGTGGCCGCAAGCCCGCAGCGTTCCGCCTTCGGCGGTCTCCAGGCCATTCATGCAGCGCAGGAAGGTGCTCTTGCCCGAACCGCTGGGGCCGATCACCACCACGACCTGGCTGGGCTGTACGCTGAAGTCGATGTTGT
The DNA here is from genome assembly GCF_002438365.1 of Pseudomonas sp. UBA6276. Taxonomy (NCBI): domain Bacteria; kingdom Pseudomonadati; phylum Pseudomonadota; class Gammaproteobacteria; order Pseudomonadales; family Pseudomonadaceae; genus Pseudomonas; species Pseudomonas sp. UBA6276. The sequence continues at coordinate 62,127 of NZ_DJUS01000107.1, read as the reverse complement.
GCAGCACCTGATGGGTGCCGAAGGATTTGCTCAGGTTCCGAATGTCGATGATGGCGGTGCTCATCACACTCTCCCGTCAGCGCGCAGCACTTTCTCGGTGCGGCGCAGGATCAAGGTGGTGATGCTGGTCAGCATCAGGTAGATGAAGGCGATGGCCAGGTACACTTCGAGTGAGCGATAGGACACGCTGATGATCTTCTCGCCCTCGTGCATCACATCGGCAATGGTCAGCAGCGACACCAGCGCCGAGTTCTTGATCAAGGCAATGAATTCGTTGCCCAGGGCGGGAATCATGCGCACGAAGGCCTGGGGCAGGATGATCTTGCGCATCGCCAGCTTGTGCGGCAGCCCCAAGGATCGGGCGGCTTCCATCTGGCCCTTTTCCACGGACTGGATCGACCCGCGGACGATCTCCGAGACGTAGGCCGCGCTGTAGATGCCCAGGCCGAAGATTCCACACACATAGGCCGGCAATTGGATGCCGAAATGCGGCAGACCGAAGAACAGAATGAACAACTGCACCAGCAGCGGCGTGCCACGGATCAGCGTCAGGTAGGTGGTGCACAGCCCATAGATGATCTTGCGATTGGGATTGAGCCGACCCAGCCCGATCAACAGGCCCAGCACACAGCCCAGCACCAATGCCGCAGCCGTGATTTCGATGGTGATCAGGGTGCCGGAGGCGAGCGCGCGCCAGCCGTCCCAGACCGGGGAAAAGTCGAGATCCATGAAGTACTCCGCACAGGCTACGGTTGAAGGCGTGATGTGCAGGTCCGTCGCAAGCATCGCGCGGACCTGCAGCGGCGGCTTATTCTTTGGTGGTGCCGAACCATTTCTGGGTCAGGGCGGCATATTCGCCGTTGCTGCGCAGGGTTTGCAGCGCTTGGTTCATCTGCTGTTGCAGCTCGGTGTCATTCTTGCGAATGGCGAAACCGTACAGTTCGGTGGTCAGGCCTTCGTCCAGCACCCGGACCTTGGGCTGACGCTTGGCATATTCCACTGCCGCCGGACGCCCAGTGACCGCAGCGTTGACCCGGCCAATGGCCAACAGGTCGAACATGGCCTGGTTCTTCTCCACTTCCACCACAGTCACTGCGGGGTAGTTGGTTTTCAGAAAGTCGATGGACTTGGTGCCCACCTGGGCCGAAACCTTTTTGCCCGCGACCAGATCGGCAGGCTTGTCGATGCTGGCGTCCTCCTTCAGGACCAATACAGCCAGGCCCCCGCGATAGTAGGAGTCGGTGAAGTTGACCACCTTCTGACGCTCTTCGGTCATGTAGATAGCCGATGCAGCGACATCGAAGCGGTTCGAAATCAAGCCAGGAATCAGCCCCTTGAAGCCGATGTCGACCCATTCGACCTTCTTGTTCAGTTGCTTGCCGATGGCTTCGATCAATTCGATATCGAAGCCGGTGCGCTTGCCATCCTGCACGAATTCCATGGGTGGGAAGGTGGCATCCGTGCCGACACGCATCACATCGTCGGCTGCCTGGGCCGAGGTGCAGAGCGAGGCCATCAGCGTCAGCGCGGCAGCCAGGGGGGTGAACAACTTCAACGCTTTCATCACAAATTCCTTTGGCAAGGGTGAGTCCGTCAGGACCCGAAACATGGATTGAGCGGCAGTTAGAAGCGATTGCAGATGCGGCTGGCTGCTTTTCTGGTGAGGCTGATCAGCTCAGCCTCCCGTGGGCCAACGCGCAATGACGGCGCCATCAACGTAATGGTGCCTTGCAGGCCACCGTCCGCTGAAACCAATGGGACACTCACGCCCCAGACACCCAGATCGACTTCACTGTCACTGGTGGCATAGCCATTCTTGCGAATTCGGGCGATCTCCTTTTCCAGCGCCGCGACGTCCACGGCGCCCTGTTGCGCTTGCTCTGCGAGCAACTGGCGCTGCACCGGCTCGGGCAGAAACGCCAGCAGGCTCTTGGCCGATGCACCCTGCATCATGGAATGCGCGCGGCCCTTGGTGAACGAGCAACGCAGCGAGCTGCTGCTCTCCTCCATGGCGATGCACACCATCTGGCCGTTGCTGTACACCAGCAGGCCAACGCTTTCGCCCGTGCGTTCAGCCAGGGCACCGATCTCGTCGCGGCTCTGGCTGATCAGGTGGGACGTCTGATCGAAGCCCCAGGCCAGTTGCACCCCGGTCGCACCGGGTTCGTACAGCCCGGTGGTCATGTGCTCTTGCAGCAAGCCCCACTTCTTCAGCGATGCCAGATGCCGGTAGACCGTGCTCAGCGGCAGCTCAACCTGCGCGGCAATGCGCTTGGCCGCTATCGGTTGTCCGGCCTTGGCCACACAGGTCAGCACCTGCAGCACACGGTCGACGATGCCTGTGGTTCGTGGGTCGTTCATGACTGCACTATAAGAACAAATTCTCGATTCTGAAGGACGATTCTCACTGAGCGGGAAAAAAATCCCATACCGTCGACTGCAGTCTTCACCCAGACAGCCAAGGGATGCCTCACCGACCGCTCTAGATCCGAACTCTCATGATTTCCTGCAGGTCACAACTCCATGCCCTGCCCACAGACTTTCAGGAGACAGCCCATGCCCTACTCGACCTCCACGCTGCTGACACCTCTGCGCCGCGCCTGCCTGGCCGGGCTGTTGCTCGGCGCCTTGCCGATGGCCCATGCGGCCGACGTCCTGCTGGTGGGCAACAAGGCCGGCGCCAGTGTGTCGGCACTGGACATGGTCAACGGCAAGGAACTGTTGAAGCTGCCAGTCGGCACCGGCCCCCATGAAGTCATCGTCGCCGGCGATGGTCGGCTGGCGGTGGTGGGCAACTACGGCGCCCAGGGCAAGGCCAACAACAGCCTGAGCGTGATCGACTGGCCGACCCGCAAGGTGTTGCACACCATCGACCTGGGCCAGGATTCGCGCCCCCACGGCATACGCTTCTTTCCCGACAACCAACGTATCGTGGTGACCACCGAAGACAGCGAACGCCTGCTGGTGGTCGACCTGGCCCAGGGCAAGGTGCTCGAGCGCATCGACGTGGGCGGTGGTCAGCCCCATATGGTGGTGCTGTCGGCAGACGCCAGCCGCGCCTACGTGACCCACGTCAAAGGCGGCAGTCTGTCGGTGGTCGACCTTGTACAGCACCGCAAGCTCGCCTCGGTGCCCACCGGCAACAGCACCGAGGGCATTGCCATCGAGCCGTCGGGCAAGCATGTGTGGGTGAGCAACCGTGAAGACGACGAGGTGGCGCTGGTCGATACCCAGACGCTGAAGGTGGTGGATCGGATCAAGACCGGCCGCTTCCCGATCCGCATCGTCATGACACCCGATGGCAACCATGCGTTGGTCAGCTGCGCCAAATCTGCCGAGCTGTCGGTGATCGACGTGGCGAACAAGCGCGAGATAAAGCGTATCGATCTGGCCCGCAACGGCGCGGTGTATCGCGAAACCTTGCTGGGCGCCGCAGCCCTGCCCATCGGCGCGGTGGTGGCGCCGGACGGCAAGCGTGCATACGTGGCCATCAGCGGCGGCGACGAGATTGCCGTGATCGACACTGCCACCTGGTCCGTGCAGGCGCGCTGGCCGGCAGGCCCTGAGCCGGATGCGCTGGCCATTATTCCGCAGGGTTGAGTGATCTTCCCAGGCGCTGCACAGCAGGGACGCTGGCTGTGCGCGTCGTCACCTTCGGCTTCGCGCACTGGCCAGACGGGAGCACGCGGTTGCGGGTCAGTGGTGGAGAATCTGTTGCAAGAAGGCTTTGGCCCGCTCAGATTTCGGGGCATTGAAGAAGTCTTCCGCCAGCGCATCCTCGATGATTTCTCCCGCATCCATGAACAGCACACGATCGGCCACCTTGCGCGCAAAACCCATCTCATGGGTCACGCAGAACATGGTCATGCCTTCACGGGCCAGCTCGGTCATCACAGCCAGCACTTCGGCCACCATCTCGGGATCCAGCGCTGAAGTCGGCTCGTCGAACAGCATGGCTTGTGGCTCCATCGCCAGCGCACGTGCGATCGCCACGCGTTGCTGCTGCCCTCCAGAGAGCTGAGCAGGGTACTTGTCACCGTGGGCGGCAAGACCGACCCGCTCCAGCAGCTCGCGGCCCTTGATCAGCGCAGCGGCCTTGCTCCGCTTGAGAATGCGGGTTTGTGGGATGGTCAGGTTGTCCATCACCGTGAGGTGAGGAAAAAGCTCGAACTGTTGGAAGACCATGCCCACCCGGCGACGCAGCAGCGGCAGATCGGTACCCTTGGCGCCCACGGAAATGCCATCGAAATGGATCTCGCCTTCATCGAAGGGCTCCAGCGCATTGATGCATTTGATCAACGTGGATTTCCCCGAACCGGAGGGGCCGCACACCACGATCACTTCACCTTTGGCCACTTGCGTGGTGCAGTTCTTCAGCACCTGAAAAGAGCCATAGAACTTGTTCACCTGATTGATGGCGATCATTTTTCAACGCCCTCCTTGAGCAGCTCCAGAAGAGTATTGGCAACCACCTGGGTGGCCTTGCGCAGGTCTTGCAGGGGGACGCGCTCGTCGGCGCGATGGCCGTTGGCTTCCAGCAACGTACGCGGGCCGGCACCGTACATGACGGTTGGAATGCCCGCCTCGCTGTACAGGCGAGCGTCGGTGTACAGCGGCACGCCGATGGGTGTGACCGGCTCGCCGAACACTGCGCCCGCTTCACGGCACACCAACTCGGCCAGGCGCTCGCTGCCTGCCACCGGCACGAAAGGCCTCGCCAGTAGGATCCGCGAAACGTCGATGGTGATGCCTGGGAGCTGCGCGGCCACGGTCTGGATCAGATCGCGCAATTCGGTCTCCACCGCTTCGGGTGACTCCTCCGGCACGATACGGCGGTCCAGACGCAGGGTCAGGCGGTCGCCGACGACGTTGGTGTTGATGCCGCCTTCGATCAAGCCCACTACCAGCGTGGGATGGCTGATACCCAGGGTGGCCGAAGGGCGCTCGCGCAGGCTGTCGCGGTAGCGGTACAAGGCCTGCAGCAACGGCACGCTGGCCTCGATGGCGTCCACGCCGGTATCGGGCATCGCCGCATGGGCAGATTTGCCAAGCAGGGTCAGCTCCAGGTGCAGACAGCCGTTGTGGGCGGTAATCACATGGTAGGAAAACGCCGCGCTGAGCACGTAGTCGGGCTTGCTCAGCCCAGCGCCCAGAATCCAGCCGGGGCCTGTGGCACCGCCGGTTTCCTCGTCGTAGGTAATGTGCAATTCGACACTGCCGGCCAGCGGTGTTTGCAGTGTTTTCAGCGCTGCCAGCGCGCAGGCATAGGTGGTGATGTCGGACTTGGACACCGCAGCGCCGCGACCGTAGAGCCAGCCTTCGCGAACCTCACCGCCATAGGGGTCGGCGCTCCAACCACGGCCGGGCGGCACCACATCGCCGTGGGCATTCAGGGCGATGGTGGGGCCAGGGCCAAACCGATGGCGCACGATCAGGTTGGTGGCGCTGAGCATCCCGGCCTCGGCCACCACTTCGGCTGGGGTGACATGCCGCTCGACCTCAAGACCCATGGCTTCGAGCAGGCGCGCCGTGGCTTCAGCATGAGGCGTGCAGTCGCCGGGCGGATTGTCCGACGGCGTACGCACCAAGGCTTGCAGCATTGCGGTTTGCGCAGTGAAGCCTTGGTCGATCTGAGCCGCGAGATGTTGCTTGAGGTCGTGCATGCACTTCGATCCCTGTCAGGCTGTGGCGCCGAAGCGCTCGATACGGAAGGCGGAAATGTCCAGTTCGGTCCGCCCGTTGATGATCAACTCGGCCACCGTGTGCGCCACGATCGGCGCCAGGGTGTAGCCATTGGAGGTGACGGCGTTGAAGAAACCAGGTACGCCGGGGACTTCACCCAGAATGGGTGCGCCGTCGATGTTCACGTTCATGCCGGCCCAACTGCGCAGCATATGCAACCCGCGCAGGGCGGGCAGGACCCTGGCGGCGACCCACAGATTGCCCTCGATGCTGCTGCGCACGGCGTGGTTCAGGCGCATGGCTGCATTGAAGCCGGCGCTCCAACCGCCGCCGATCAGCAGGCCACCGTTGGCGCTCTGCTTGAGGCTCAGGTGACGGTCGGCATGGGCGATCAGGTGATCAACCAAGGGCGGAGCACGTTCAGTGACGATCATTTGCAAGGGCGCGCCCTTCACCGGAATGGCCACACCGAGCATGTCGCCAATGGTGCTGGACCAGGCGCCCGAGGCGTTGATCAAGCGCTTGGCTACGATAACGCCACGGCTGGAGGTCACGCGAAAACCGCCGTTGGCCAGTTTTTCGATGCCCTGCACATTGGTACCGCGCTGAAAGCGTGCGCCCTGCTCACGGGCCAGCGCGCCGACGGCATAGGTCGCGCGCAACGGGTTGATCTTGCCTTCCAGAGGGCAGAGTTCGGCACCGATCAGGTTATCGGCCAAGTGCGGCGAAAGCCGGCGCAGTTCGGCGCCATCGAGCATCTGCGCATCGATACCGTAGCTGCGTTCCAGGTGTACCTTCTGCTCGAGGAAGCGCAGGCCTGGTTCGTTCTCGGCAACCATCAGGCCGCCGGTGATCTTGATTTCCAGCGACTCGCCGCACGCCCGCTCCAGGTCTTGCCACAACTTGATGGACAGCGGCCCCAGCGGCAGAGTCTGCGCGGCGGGGCCACCGCCCGCCTGGGCCTTGGCGCCGAAGTCGAACGACAGCAATTGCACATGCAGACTGCCAGCATTGGCGCCCGACGCCTGCAGGTTGCTGTCATCACGGTCGATCACCAGCACTTGGGCACCCGCCTTGGCCAAGTAATAGCCCAGACAACTGCCCAGTACTCCGGCGCCAATCACCAGCACATCGGTATGCTGCTCGGTCAGCGGCGTGGTTTCCACCGGCCGGGCCAGGTTCGGTGTCATGGCGGGCAAGTGGCCGCCCCACTCGGGCTTCTCGAAGGTCAGGGCCGCAATGGGTACCGGCTTTGCCGGTGGACGTGGGGCGAAGCCGCTTTCCACCTGAGGAGCACGACCGCAGGTTTCCTCCAGCAGCTGGCAGGCGACGCCCGAACAATAGCGGCCCTGACAGCGCCCCATGCCCAGACGCGTGTTGCGCTTGAGGCTGGCAAGTGTGTCGTGCCCGTCGCCGACGGCCTTGCGCAAGGTGCCCAGGTCGACTTCTTCGCAACGACAGATCGGAGTCGCATCGGCAAGGCCCGCCAGCTTTACCGGCGGCGCTTGGTACAGGCGCCACAACGCCGACTGGAACCGTTCGGCGCTGTGCAGCCGCCGCCGCGCCAAGGCCGCCTGACCTTCATCGCTGCCCAGTCCCAGTGCCTGGGCGACCGCCAGCCCGGCCAAGGTGCCGCGTGCCAGCGCCACCCGCGAGCCACCCAGATCGGCACCGTCGCCAATCACGTAAACACCGGCGATGCTGCTCGCGCCATCCTCGGCAGTACGCACCGCAGGCGTGCTGAAGGGTGTGGTACGCAGGTACTGCTCGCAGCCGAGCATCCGGGCCAGTTCCGTGGAAGGAATGAAGCCGTGTCCCAGGCATAACACATCGCATTCGATGCGTCGCTCGCTGCCGGGCACCGCTTGGCCGTTGATGTCCAGGCGGGCGACGGTCACCGCCTCTAGGCGTTCGTTGCCATGCGCTGCGATCACCGTTTGCCCCCAGCGCAGCGGCACCCCGGCGCGCTTCAGGCGACTCAGGTACGCGGCGCCCTCGGCCAATAGGTCACTGCCCTCGCGCAGCAGGCCGAATAGCTCCCTCCACCGCTGCAAGGAAGGCGCCGGTGCCGACTCCAACACCTCGCACACTCCGGCTCCACCATTCAACAGCTCTGCCGCCAGCTGCAGATTCAAGGGGCCGTTACCGCTGATCACGGTGCGCTCGCCTGCAGCGACCTGGTAGGCCCGCGCCAGCGTCTGCCCGGCGCCTGTGGTCATGACCCCTGGCAGCGTCCAGCCAGGAAACGGTACCGGCCGCTCGTAGGCGCCCGGCGCGAGGATCAGCTGACGAGGCTCGAATACCCAGGCTTCACCGTCTACCAGCGCGGCAATCTCGTTGACGCCGAAGGCGCCCCATACGCTGGCGCCCTGACGGATTTGCACGCCGGCCGCCCTGGCTGCGGCTACCAATGCCAGCCCTTTGGCGAACTGCGCGGCCGGGGCACGTTTGAAGCCGTGGGACGGTGCCAAGGGCTTGTAGAACTGCCCGCCACTTTGTGAGCGCTCGTCCAGCACCAGTACCTTGGCACCCCGCTGCGCGGCGGCCAGTGCAGCCGACAAACCGCCAGGGCCGGCGCCGACCACCAGTACATCCGGGCGCTCTACTGCCGGCTCATGACCTTGGGGTGTCGGCGCCAGGGGCGCCAGTTGTGCCTGGGCTGGCAAGCCACTGCTGACCTGCATCCCATCGCTGACCTTGACCAGACAACTGCGCTGTCCACCCTGCCCGTCCACTTCGACGGCGCATTCGAAACACGCGCCCATCCCGCAATACAGACCGCGCCGACCGCTGTAGCGGGTCTGCCGCACGCCCACGATGTGCGCCCGAGCCAGCGCCGCGGCAATGGTTTCGCCCGCCAGTGCTGAGACCGGCTGCCCGTCGTATTCGAAGGTAACGGCAGCGGCGATGCTTTCGATTGCGGGATGGATAAGACGCATCAGAAAAGATCCAGAGGTTGTTGCATACCGATTGTATACGTATACAATCGGTATGCAACAACCTTCGAGAATCTGCGATGACACATTTCCGCGGTACCTACACAGTCCTGATCACACCTTTCACGGCCGACGGCAGCGCGGTTGACGTTGCTGCTCTGGAACGCCTGGTGGAATGGCAGATAACCGAAGGCATCCACGGCCTGATTCCGTTGGGGAGCACAGGCGAGTTTCTGTCGATGACCCGCGAAGAGCGGCAATTGGTCACCGAAACAGTAATTCGCACCGCCAACGGGCGTGTTCCGGTCCTGATCGGCACCGGCGCCGAATGGACCCGCGATTGCGTCGAGCTGAGCCTGGAAGCGCAGTCGATGGGCGCCGATGGGGTCATGATCATCCCGCCTTTCTATAGCTGTCCCAACGAGGACGAGCTGTTCGCTCACTACCGCGCAGTGGGTGAAGCAATCGACATACCAATCATGATCTACAACAACCCGGCGACCGCGAACGTCGACCTGATTCCCAGCACGGTAGCGCGCCTGGCGCAGATCGACACCGTGAACTACATCAAGGAGTCCACCCTGGAAGTCACCCGGGTACGCGACATCATCGAACTGTGCGGCGAACGCATGAACGTGTTCGCCGGCATTCTGGGCTACGAGTCGTTCTGGCTCGGTGCTTGCGGCTGGATCGCGGTGACGTCCAACCTGCTGCCCAAACTCTCCGCGCAAATGTTCGAAGCCGCCGTGGACCGCGGTAATCGCGACGAAGCGCTGGCCATCTACAAGAAAATCCTGCCCATCGTGCGTGCCGTAGGCGGCCCGCACTATGTGGCAGCCAGCAAAGCCGGGCTGGACATGCTCGGACTCGCAGTCGGCGACCCGCGCGCGCCACGTTTGCCTTTGGCACTGCCGCAACAACACGCCTTGCGCGCCGCCCTGGAAGAACTTCAGGTCATCGGCAGCCTGCGTGGCTGATCAATCCTTCGCCGACTAGAGAGCACGTCCATGAGAGCACCCCTGCGCAGCCTTTTGACCCTCGGCCTGCTGGCCACCTTCGCGGCAGCCCCGGCCTTTGCCGCCGACTGCACCGCCCCGACGGGACTGACCCTGATCAACCCCGGCCACCTGGTGATGTCGACCAACCCAACCTTGCCACCCTTGCAGTTCGTCGACAGCAGCGGCGAGCTCAAGGGCATGCGCATCGAGCTGGGCGCGGAAATCGCCAAGCGCCTGTGCCTGCAGCCCGACTACGTGCGTATCGAATTCTCGGCCATGGTGCCGGGCCTACAGGGAGGCCGCTGGGACATGATCAATACCGGCATTTTCTTCACCCCCGAGCGAGCCAGGATCATGTGGATGATCCCTTACGAGAACCAGGCCGTCAGCCTGTCGGCACTCCCGGACAATCCCGGCAAGATCAGCCGTCTGGAAGATCTCGCCGGCCAGAGCGTGGGCGTGGAGATTGGTGGCTTCGAGGAAAACGCTGCCAAGAAAGCCAGCGCCGAACTGGTTGCCAAGGGCCTCAAGCCTATCGATATCCGTACCTTCGATAACTTCTCCATCGCCTTCCAGGCCCTGCGCGCCGGCCAGGTTCAAGCGGTGGTCAGCCTGGACTCGGTCGCCGTCGAGTATCAGAACCAAGGCAAATTCAAACAGGTGATCGCCGGACTGGAACCGACCCCGGTCGCCATCGCCTTCAAGGACCGCGCCCTGGCCGATGCCGCCGCCAAGGTGCTCAACGACATGCGCGCCGATGGCAGCCTGGAGGCCCTGTTCAAGCGCTACGGCGCCCAGAGCACGTCCGGCGATTTCACCGTCAAGGGCCCGACCACCTGAACGTCCGCCACTCAAAGGAGGCATGACTGATGAATCAAGGCTGGAGCTGGACCGGGTACTTCGACTACCTCTTCAATCATTTCTTGATGATGGGGGCGTTCTACACCGTCTGCCTGACTCTGGCCGGGATGCTGGGCGGCCTTGTACTGGGTGCGCTGCTGACGTTCGCGCGGATGTCGCCCAGGGTCTGGTTGTCGACCCCTGCGCGCCTGTACATCTGGATCTTCCGCGGCACGCCGTTGCTGGTCCAACTCATCATCATCTATACCGGCCTGCCCCAACTGGGGCTGCGCTTCAGCGTGCTCGAAGCGGTGGTGCTGGGGCTGGTGATCAACGAAGCGGCGTACCTGGCCGAAATCATCCGCGGTGGCGTCCAGGCCATCCCGCCGGGGCAGATCAATGCGGCCAAGGCGTTGGGCTTCCGCGGCCTGGGCGTACTGCGCTATGTGGTGTTCCCGCAGACCATGCGCCTGATCGTGCCGACCCTGGGCAACAGCTTCAATGGCCTGCTCAAGACCACCTCGATCGCGTCGGTGATTTCCATGGAGGAGTTGCTGCGCCGCACGCAGATGCTCATTCAGGAGAAATTCATGGTGCTGGAATTGTTCATGGTGGCGGCCACCTATTACCTGATCCTCACCACCCTGTGGGATTTCGTCCAACGGCGCATCGAGCGTCATTACGCAACCGCCTACCTTGTCGATCGCGGCAGCAATAAAAATGTGCCTGCGCTCGACACACCTGCTGCCTTACCCACCACCGCCAAGGAGAGTCGCTGAATGCAACGCTTCGACCTGATTGTCAGCAACGCCGATATCGTCACGGTAGGCGGTCGCTTCAACGCCGACATAGGCGTTCGCGACGGTCGTATCGCGACCTTGGCCCACGGCTTGGATCCTGCCCTGGCCGACCAGGTGATCGATGCTGCCGGGCGCATGGTCACCCCGGGTGGCGTAGACGCCCACTGTCATCTGGATCAAGCATCCGACGATGGCTCCAAAGGCTCGGATGACTTCCTCACCGGCACCCGCTCGGCAGCCTGCGGTGGCACCACCACGGTGATTCCGTTCGCCATGCAGTTCAAGGGACAAAGCCTGGACGAAGCAGTGGCCGACTACCACCGACGTGCCGAGGGTCAGGCCAGCATCGACTACGCCTTTCACCTGATCATCAGCGACGCTTCTCCCGCTGTGGTCAAGGAACAACTGCCGCGCATGGTCGAGGCGGGTTACACCTCGTTCAAGATCTATATGACGTATGAATCGCTGAAGCTGTCAGACCGTGAAATCCTCGATGTACTCGACGCGGCTCGCACGCTGGGTGCCTTGAGCATGATCCATGCGGAAAACGACGACTGCATCGCCTGGCTCACCGAGCGCCTGCTGGCTCAAGGCAAGACTGCCCCGCGCTACCATGCGCTGGCCCATTCCGCGATTGGCGAGCGCGAGGCGACCCACCGGGCTATCTCCCTGTCCGAACTGGTAGACGTCCCCATCCTGCTGGTGCATGTCTCCAGCCGCGCGGCAGTGGAGCAGATTCACTGGGCGCGCGGCCAAGGGTTCAACATCTTCTCGGAGACCTGCCCGCAGTATCTATTTCTGACGGCCGAAGACCTGGGCATAGGTGACGATTTCCATGGTGCCAAGTGCATCTGCAGCCCGCCGCCACGAGATGCAGATAGCCAGAAGGCCATCTGGAATGGGCTGGCCAACGGTACGTTCACGATCTTCTCGTCGGACCACTCCCCCTATAACTTCGACGATCCGCAGGGCAAGAAGCTGCACGGCGAAGATGCCTCCTTCGACCGTATTCCCAACGGCATCCCGGGTTTGGAAACCCGCTTGCCGCTGCTGATGAGCGAAGGTGTATTGGGCGGACGCATCAGCGCCGAGCGTTTCGTGGAACTCACGGCCACGGCTCCGGCACGCCTGTACGGGCTGTATCCCCAGAAAGGCACCATCGCCGTGGGCGCCGATGCCGATCTGGTGATCTGGGACAACGACCTGGATAAGACCCTTCGCCATGTCGACCTGCATAGCGCGGCAGATTACACTCCGTACGAAGGCTTCAAGCTCAAGGCATGGCCGGCATGGACCTTGTCGCGTGGCAAGCCGGTGTGGGCCCACGGTGCCTATTGCGGCACCGCCGGAGCGGGGCGTTTCCTCCCATGCGCAGCGCCCTTCCCTGCGCAGAAATGACCGGGCTGCACTCATTCATTACGGATTCAACACTTTCATGTCGGACAACCAAGACAAAGCGCTCGCCGCGATCATGGCGGCCACCCCGCTCTCCCTGAAATCTTCCAGCCTGGCGGAGCAGATCTACACACTGCTGCGTCAGTTGATCCTGGAACGCAAGATCCCGGGCAGCAGCGAGATGTCTGAATCCCGGTTGGCGGATGAGCTCAAGGTTTCCCGTACACCCATGCGTGAAGCCTTGGTACGCCTGGCCGGCGAGGGCCTGCTGGTACGCCGCGGCGCCCGCTCGTTTGCCGTTCGCGCGGTGGATACCAAGGAATACTTCGACAGCATGACCCTGCGCGAAATGCTCGAGTGCGAAGCCATCGTCAAGGCTGCCGGACGGATCGACCAAGCTCAACTGGAAGTCTTCGCGGCGGAACTGCAGGAACTGGACCAAGGCGAGCACGACGAGAACGACTACTGGCTGTTCGACGATCGCCTGCACAATTTCATTGCCGAAGCCTCCGGCAATACGGTGCTGGTAAAGTTGCTCGCCCAACTGCGCGCCAACTCCCGCCTTTTCCGCCTGCACAGCCCCCTGCATCGGCAGAAGGAAAACCATAGCGAGCATTCGGCCGTGCTCGATGCGTTGCGCCAGCAGGATACCGAGGCCGGGGTATTGGCGATGCGACAGCACATCCAGAACCTGCGCAATGAAGTGCTCAAAGCCCTTTCAGAGTAATCCAGACCCCTCTATACCCGGCACCTGCGCAGAGGAGACATCCTTCGCGCCAGTCACATCCGGGCATTCAACAGCGTCGAATTCCATGGGATAGTGGCCGTCTTCCTCACCATCTGAAGACCCTGCCCCATGGCCACCAAGCACCCACTTGAACCGCTGGCTCGACGCTTCCTCGGCAAACACCCCCATCAGCTCGAACCCGAAGAAATCCATGTGCTGGAGCAGATGAGAAAGCGACTGCCCGTCAGCCGCGATGCCGGTGACGCCTCTGACGAGGTAGCCACCTTCGGTGAACGGCTGTCCGACCGGGTAGCCGCAATCGGTGGTTCATGGGCCTTCATCATCGCTTTCACCATCATCCTGCTGGGCTGGATGCTGCTCAACACCGATGTGCTCGATCACTTCGGCCTGGCGTTCGACCCCTACCCGTACATTTTCCTCAACCTGATGCTATCTACCGTCGCAGCCATTCAGGCGCCGGTGATCATGATGAGCCAGAACCGCCAGTCAGCCAAAGACCGCCTGGCCGCGAGCCTGGACTTCGAGGTGAACCTGCGCGCGGAGCTGGAGATCATGCGACTGCATGAAAAGATCGATAAGGAGATCGTCGAGCGGCTGGATCGGATATTGGCCAAGGTGGAGCCTGAGGGGACGGTTTGAGAAGGCTTGTGGAAAACCCACCCTCCAACTGGCCGCATAACCGTCTGTGCTCATGCCATTGGAGAAAAAAGGCCGCGATGAACAAAAAGCCAGGCGCGCAGGCGACCTGGCTTTTTTTCTTTACACGGTTGGCTACCTCGCATCAGTTCAGCCCAGGCACCCCGGCCCGCGTCACATGCTTCACCGCCTGATACGCCGCCAGCCCCCAGGGGCCGAGTTCGCGCCCAATGCCGCTGCCCTTGCTGCCACCCCACGACGTTTCGACGAACACCGCTTGAATCGAGTTGATCCACACGTGCCCGACCTCAAGCGCATCAGCCACCCGCTCGGCGCGGGCGATATCGCGGCTGGCTACCGTGGCCACCAGGCCGAAGCGGCTGTCGTTGGCACGATCGATCGCCTCTTGTTCACGGCTGAAACGCTGAGTACACAGCACCGGGCCGAAGATTTCTTCATTCCACAAACGGCTGCTCGTCGGCACGTCCTGGTAAAGCGTCGGGCTTACGAACCAGCCGTCTCGCGTCAGCGCGGCGCCGCCGCTCAGGCACCGCAAGCCTTCCTGTTCGGCAATGGCGAAATACTCGCGCACCTTATGCCACTGCGCCTGGCTGGTCAGCGGTCCCATGTCGACCTCTTCGGTCAGGGGGTTACCTACCCGCAGTGCGGCGAACGCAGCCTGCAAGCGCGGGATCAGTGCCTCGGCGATGCCGTCCTGAATCAGCAGCCGCGAAGTGGCCGAGCACATTTGTCCTGCGTTCCAGCAGATGCCACCCACGATCCATTCCACCGCCTCGTCGGGGTCGCAGTCATCGAACACGATGAACGCCGATTTTCCGCCCAGCTCCAGAGTGACTGGCCGACAGAATGCCGCTGCGCTGCGCATCACCTGGCTACCTACGCCGTTGCTGCCGGTGAACGACAGCTTGTCGAGGCCCGCATGGTTGCTCAGTGCCGCGCCGATGTCGGCCTTGCCGTTGACGATATTCAGCACGCCGGCGGGCAAACCCAGGCTATCGGCGATTTCGGCGTAGGCCTGCTCGATCAGCGGGGTGACTTCCGAGGGTTTGAGTACCACGGTGCAACCGGCCGCCAGGGCCGGGGCGAGTTTCCAGGCGCTGGTGACCAGCGGAAAATTCCACGGCACGATCAGGCCAACCACGCCCACCGGTTCCAGCCGTGTGCGGGACGTGAAGCCGGGCACGGCCAGTTCGACGTCGCGGTGGCTGGCCTGGGTTTCGATCAGCTTGGCGTAATAGCCGAAGGTCGCCACAGCGTCGTCGAGATCGACTTCGGCTTCGTGCCGAGGCTTGCCGTTGTTGCGCATCTGCAAGGCGACCAGCGCTTCGCGGCGCTGGGTTAGGTGCTCGGCGAAACCGCGCAATACGGCGGCGCGCTCGGCGACAGGGGTGTTTTTCCAAGCAGGCAGCGCGGCGCGGGCGGCAGCCACGGACTGATCGACCTGTGCGCTGCTGGCGGCGATCAGTTCGACGAAGGGCAGTCCCAGTGCCGGATCGTACACGGTCAGGACATCAGCGCTCTCGCCCGCCTGCCAGCGGCCATTGATGTAGTGCGGGGTGTTCATGGTGTGGCTCCATCGGGGATTTTATAGCGGGTTCAGGGGGCAAACGGTGGAGCCTGGTTGATTTCGATGATCAGCGGGCGATCATCCGGGGCTTCGCGCAGCAGGGTTTGCAGGTGTTGGTAATCGCGGGCGCGCTCGGCCACGCAGCCAAACCCGCGGGCTATCGCGAGAAAGTCCGGGGTGTAGATGTCGACGCCCAGCGGCGTGATGTCGCGGCGTTGCATGTAGCTTTTGATCTCGCCGTAGCCCTGGTTATTCCAGAGCAGCACGATGATGCCAACCTGCGCCTCCACGGCGCTGGCCAGTTCCGGCAGGGTGAACTGAATGCCACCGTCACCCATCAGGCTGATCACCACCCGCGCAGGCTCGGCCAACTTGGCGCCGATGGCCGCCGGCAGGCCGTAGCCAAGAGTGCCGTAGCCGGTGGAGGCGTTGAACCAGCGGCGTGGGCTGCTGAGCTCGACCAGGTGATTGCCGCTGTACACCGTCTGCGTCGAGTCGCCGACAAAGCGCGCCTCGGGAAGGACTTCAAGCACGCAGTCGAACAGTTTGCGGTAGTGCGCCAAGCTGCTGAAATCCTCGGCCAGTTGCCGCTGCACCGCCGCCGTACGCTGCACGCCAAGGCTATCGGCACTGGCCGCCCGCGCCGGCAGCTCGGCGAGCAAAGCGCGTATCGCTGCCGTCGCATCACTGAGGATCGCGAGATGCGGCGTATGGTTGCGGGTCAACTGTTCGGCATCGATATCGATGCGGATCAGTTCGCCGCCAATCCTGAAGTTGCCATCGAACACCACATCGTAATCGGTCTCGCCCAGCTCGGTGCCGATCGCCAGCACCACATCGGCGTCCAGCGCTAGTTGCCGTACCGGTACCAGCGACTGGTTGCTGCCCAGCAACAACGGGTGCCCGCCCGGCAACAAACCCTTGGCATTGATGGTCAGGGCCGTCGGTGTATCCAGCCGGGTGACCAGCTCGCGGACTTCGTCCATCGCGGCCACGCAGCCTCCACCGAGTAACAGCAGCGGCCGCTGGGCTGCGCGCAACCGCGCAGCCGCCTTGCTGATCGCCTCAAGGTCCGGCGCCGGTCGGGCGATGACCTGGCGCGGCAACAGCGTCAGGTGATCGGCGCTGGCGGTGATGATGTCCAGCGGGAGCTCGATGTGCACCGGACGTGGGCGCTGGCTGTCGAACACCGCAAAGGCCCGCGCCAGCACAGCAGGCAGTTCGTCGACGCTCATCAGCGTGTGGCTGAATGCGCTGACGCCGGCGACCATCGTCCGCTGGTTGGGCAACTCATGCAGATAGCCGTTGCCCAGGCCCAGGCGATGACGCTCGTTGACGCTGGAAATCACCAGCATCGGAATCGAGTCGGCATACGCCTGGCCCATCGCGGTGAGGATATTGGTCATGCCGGGGCCGGTGATGATGAAACATACCCCAGGCTTGCCACTGACACGCGCATAGCCGTCGGCCATGAAGCCCGCGCCCTGTTCGTGGCGCGGCGTGACATGGCGAATGCCGCTGTTTGGCAGGCCGCGATACAGCTCGACGGTGTGCACGCCGGGAATGCCGAACACCATGTCGACGCCCCAGGCATGCAGTTGCTTGACCAGAAACTCTCCGCAAGTGCTTGCACACGTACTCATGCTGCGCTCTCCTGTTCCAGACCGATAAAGCGCCGCACCCGCGCATCGCCTTTGTGGCGGATCGCCGCTGGCGAGGCGTCGGTGACCACGTGGCCGTTTTCCATGAACACGATGCGATCGGAAATCGACAGGGCGAAATCCATCTCGTGGGTGACGATCAGCATGGTCATGCCTTCGGCCGCCAGGTCACCAATCACCTTGAGCACATCGCCCACCAGTTCCGGGTCCAGCGCCGAGGTCGGTTCGTCGAACAGCATGATGTCGGGCTCCATCGCCAGCGCGCGGGCAATCGCCACGCGCTGTTGCTGGCCGCCCGATAACTGGTGCGGATACTTGTCGGCATGCGCCAGCAGCCCGACCCGGTCCAGCGAGGCATGGCCCTTGCGGCGCAACTCAGCCGTACTGGCCAGGCTGTGGTAACGCGGGGCAAGGATGACGTTGTCGAGAATGGTCCGGTGCGGGAACAGATTGAAGTTCTGGAAGACCATGCCGATGCGCTGGATGCCTTGGCGGATCACCGGAGAATCGGTGCGTGTGCCGGCCTTGATGAAGTCATGGCCGAACAGCACGATTTCGCCCTGATCAATGGTCTCCAGGCTATTGATAGTGCGGATCAACGAAGTCTTGCCGGAGCCGGACGGGCCGATGATCGAAATCACCTCACCGGGCCGCACAGCGAGGTCGATGCCCTTGAGCACTTCATGGTTGCCATAGCGCTTGTGAATGTTGCGCAGTTGCAAGGCGTCGGGCTGTCCCGCCCCCGGCTCGCAACGCGGCTTCGCAAGGCCGGCTGGTTGGCGCAAGGCTTCGGTCTGCACGGCCTCCAGGGTTTGTGCGTTTTTGCGTGAGAGGTCCAGATGGCGCTCGGCCCACTGCAACAGCCAGCCGAACAGGGTGACGATCAACACGTAATACACGGCTACCGCTGCCAGGGTCTCCAGTACCAGAAAGTTTTGCGCGTACAGGCGCTGGCCGACCAGCAGCAGCTCGCTGAGCGAGATCACCGAGACCAGCGAGGTGAGTTTGACGATGGTCACGTATTCGTTGGTCAACGTCGGCAGGGAGATACGAATTGCCTGCGGGATGATCACCAGCCGCTGCGCGCCCAGCCCGCGAATGCCCAGCGCCTTGGCCGCTTCGCGCTGGCCCTTGAGCACCGACAGCAGGCCGCCCCGGTGAATCTCGGCCATGTACGCGGTTTCAGTCAGTACCAGCGCGATCAGCCCCGAATAGAACGGCTGCGACAGCACGCTGCCGGCGGCTGGAAACAGCTGCGGCAGGTTATAGACGAACACCAGCAGCACCAACAGCGGGATGCTGCGAAACAGCCAGATGTACAGGCTGACCGGCAGGCGCAGCCAGGCACGCGTCGACAGCTTGGCGCTGGCCAGTACAAAGCCCAGCACCAGACCCAAGGTCCAGGACAAGGTGCTGAGCTGCACCACCGTCAGGCAGGCCTTCCAGAAGGCCGAGACGGAGAACAGTGAGAAAAAGTAGGCCCATTCGAATGCCATGTTGACCTCGGTATAGCGGATGGATGGCGATCAGCTCGGGGTTAGCACGAACGTTGCAGGAGCGCGCTTGCCGGAATGCCGGATCGCCGCGCCCCTGCACAGGGAGGATGTCAGGCAGGATCCAGGTTGTACTTCTTCAGCAGTTCGCTGTACTCGCCGCTGCGCTTGTAGGTCTCAACCGCGCCACGCATCTTTTCCAGCAGCTCGGTGTTGCCCTTCTTCACATAAATGCCGAGGGTCTGCGGGTAGAGGGATTTCTGCGAGCTGATCACGATACGGCCACGGGCCTTGTCGACGATCATCTTCGATGCCGCCGAGATTTCCAGATGCGCCTGGATATTGCCGGACATCAACGCCTGCGAAGCTTCTGCGGTGGTCGGGAATTCGCTGATGGCGATCTCGCCCTTGTTCTGCTTGGTGCAGTAATCAGCCGACACTGCCTTGAGCTGGTTGATCCAGTTGGTGCCCTGCTGCAAGCCGACTTTCAGACCGCACAAGTCTTCAGGCTGCTGCGGTTTGGCGGTGCTGTCGCTGCGCACCATGATCGCCGCGCCGACTTGCGCGTACGGAATCGCGTCGGCCTGCTTGGTGCGCTCGTCGGTGATGTACATGCCGGAAATGATGGTGTCGAAGCGGTTGGCGTTCAGGCCCAGGATCAGGTTCGGAAAGCGGGTGTCTACGAACTCGACCTTCAGGTCGCCCAGTTGCTTGGCCAGCGCGGTCGACACCTCAGGATCAAAGCCCACCACCTTGTCGCCGTCGTAGGACTCGAACGGCGGGTAAGAAATCTCCATGCCGACCTTCAGCGTACCGGGCGTGGCAGTGGGCGCGGCCTGTACGCTGCCGGCGAACAGGGCGGCACCTATGAGCACAGAAGTGGCAAGGCGCGAAAACGTGGTGTTTGGCATAGTCATGATTCCAGATTGAGGGGAAAGGCAGATCACGAAGTCACGCTCTGGTTTTTCAGGTGCCCGAAGCTAGAAGGCTTTCTGGCGTGCTGCGGCAAGGCAATCTGCCCGTCGGCGACACGCTGGCGAAGGTACTGATAGGTCTGTAAAGCCTGGGCCCACATGTGCTCGCCAATGGCGATGGGCGTGTAGTTCTGCTCGCCGGCCGCGAAGGGCGGCAGCGGTTTGATCTGGGTGTGGTAATCGCAGGCATAGAACAGCGGAAACGAATAACGCTCCTGCTTGACCTTGCGCACCCGGTGCGCGGTGGCGACAAAGGCGCCGGCGGTCATCACCTCGAGCATGTCGCCGATATTGACCACGAAGGCGCCGTCGACCGGCGGCGCATCGATCCACTCGCCCTGCTCGTTCATTACCTCAAGGCCCGGCTGGTCGGCCTTGAGAATGGTGAAGCACTCGTAGTCGGTATGCGCGCCGATGCCCGGTGCGTCCTGTGCGTCGCCATCGAACGGATAATGGATCAGGCGCAGCTTGGACGGCGGAAAGCAGGCCATGTCGTCGAAGGCATGTTCATCCAGGCCCAGCGCCAGGGCAAAGCCGCGAAACAGCTGATGCCCCAAGGCAAACACCGCTTTGTAATAGGCCTGCACCGCCGCTTGAAAATCCGGCAGGGTCGGCCAGTTGTTCGGCCCCAGTAGCGGTGTGCCATTGAGCACCAGCGGGTTGTCTGCCGGTACTTCAAAACCGATATCGAACGCCTCTTTATGGTCTGGCTTGCCGGTGCCGTACACCTCCTCCCCCTCGGGAACGAAGCCTTTGTGGCTCTCGGAAGCGCCGATGTAGTGCTGCATCTTGGCGTCCAGCGGCTGGGCGAAATACTGTTCGGCGGCGCGGTGCAGGTTATCGATCAGCTGCGGCGCAATGCCGTGGCCGGTGATGTACAGAAAGCCCACATGGCGGGCCGCCTCGCCGAGCGCCTGGGCCACTGCCTGGCGATCTTCCAGGCGTTCGCTGAACAGACCGTGGATATCGACCACGGGAATGCGGGTGAAAGCAGAACGATCACTCATGGCAGCAGGCTCTCTGGACGGTTGGAAAAGGCAGTGAAGTGTTCGCGCTCGGTGCGGCCCATCCACGCATTCAGGTTCCACAGGTCGGCCACCGGCACATCGGTGAACGGCAAATGATGCAGGTAACCATCGGGGCCGAACTCCGGCGTCAGCGTGGTGCCGGTGTATCCGCGGGCCTGTTGCGAGCGCCAGATGGCTTGCCAGTGCTGCTGATGAAACGCCAGCGCAGCGGCGTATTCCGGCGCGCCGGGATGTGGCACTTGCGGGCCTTGGTCATAGCCGACCCGGGCCTGAATGTGATGCACGCGCTCGACAAAGGCGCTGAGGTCATCGGCGGGATCGTTGAGCAGTCGCTCGCACGTCACCACCCAATGGCTGACGTCGCTGGTAAAGCGCAGGTCGGGCACTTGCTCGATCAATTGCAGGGTCAACCACGGATTGAACAGCGAGCGTGCGCGGTGGGTTTCAAAGCTGCAGGTCAGGCCGCTGCGTTTTGCAATCTCCAGCGCCTCAGCGAAAAAGTCGACCTGCTGAGCCAGCGGCCAGCGGTCGTTGCCGGCCAGTACATTGACGAAGCGTGGTTCCAGTTCGACGGCCAGTTGCAACTTGCGGGCAAAGTCCGTCAGGTGCTCGGCCGGCGTTGCCGCCTGCAACGGCAGCACCGGCGTCGAAGTAAAAAGAATGGCGATGTACGGCACGCGATTGTCACGCAGGAACGCCGCGAACGCCGCCCGCTCGGTCGCGTCCTCGGGGATGCGCGCCTCGAAGCCGTCGAAGCCCGCAGCACGCGCCTCGACCAGCGCCTGTTGCCATGTACCGCGATAGCCCCACAGCGTACGAAAGATTTCCAGTTTCATGGGCGAACCTCGCCGCCTGTGCCCGCTTGGGCACAGCACGGATCACAAATGGGCGGTGGCCGATTGAGTGACGTTGCTCATGGCCTTGCGGCCCAGCATCGGGTGCGCGCCCCTAGGGCCGTATACCGAAGCCGGCTCCGGAAACGTGCGCAGCAAGGTCAGGTACAGCAGCGCGGCAAGGCCCAGCGTGATCGGCAGACTGATGTCGATACCGCCGGCCAGTTCGCCCAGCGGCCCGACAAATTGCCCCGGCAGATTGACGAAGCACAGGCCCACCGCCGCGCTCGGAATCCACGCGCCCAGGCCGCGCCAGTTCCAGCCATGGTGGAACCAGTAGCGACCGCCGCGCTGGCCACGAGTGAACACCTGCAAGTCATCGGCGTGATAAAAACCGCGACGGCTGATCAGGCCAAGGATCATCACCACCATCCACGGGCTGGTGCAGGTGATGATCAGCACCGCGAAGGTCGACACGCTCTGGACCAGATTGAAGGTGAAGCGGCCAATGAAGATAAAGGCAATCGCCGCCACACCGATCAACAGCGTGGCGCCAGCGCGGCTGAGCAGGCGCGGAAACATGCTCGACATGTCCAGCCCCGTGCCATACAGCGCCGTAGTGCCGGTCGACAGGCCACCGATCACCGCAATCAGGCACACCGGCAGGAAGAACCAGCTCGGCGAAATCGCCAGCAGGCCGCCGACATAGTTATTCGCCTCGATGTATTGCGGTGCCTGGGACGCGACCAGCGTCGCAGTGCACAGGCCGAACAGGAAGGGAATCAGCGTACCGGCCTGAGCGGCCAGCACCGCGAGCATGATGCGGGTCTTGTCGGTGTCACGCGGAATGTAGCGTGACCAATCGCCGAGAAAGGCGCCGAACGACACCGGGTTGCTCATCGCCAGCAACGCCGCGCCGATGAACGCCGCCCAGAAGCCCGGTTGTTGCAGGTTGACGCTGCCGGCATAGCCCGCATCGAACGGCCCGGCAAACGCCAGAATGCCCAGCAGAAACAGCAGGCTCGACGCCCACACCGCGATTTTGTTGACCCACAGCATGAAGCGAAAACCGAAGATGCAGACGATTAATACCAGCACCGCAAACAGCCCGTAGGCCAAGCCCAGGCTGAAGTCGGTTTCCGGCAAGCCAACCAGTCGTCTCGCGCCACCGACCAACGCGTCGCCAGAGCTCCAGACCGAGAGGGAAAAGAACGCCACCGCCGTGAGCAGTGACAGAAACGAACCGATGATGCGCCCGTGGACGCCGAAGTGTGCCCCGGACGACACCGCGTTGTTGGTGCCGTTAATGGCGCCGAACAGGCCCATCGGCGCGAGAATCAACGCCCCCACCGCCACGCCCAGTAGAATCGCCCAGACCCCGGCCTGGAACGACAGCCCAAACAGCACCGGGAAACTGCCCAGCACCGCCGTGGCAAACGTATTGGCACCGCCGAAGATCAAGCGAAACAGATCGATAGGGGAAGCATCGCGTTGGTTGTCGGGTATCTGCTCGACACCAAAGGTTTCGATACGCGTCGAATGGCTCATGTGTTGCTCCAGCACCTGTCACGGTTGTTGTAAGGCCAGCGCAGGCACGCTGACCCTTTATGGCCGCCCGTTGACCCCGGGCGGAGGGTTGCTGCTATTTTTTTATAATGTCGCGGCGGTTAGCCCGTCACTTCCGACAAATGCTCATGCCAGGCCAGCCAGCGCTCGCCCTCACAGCGAAATACGATCGTCTCGCGCTCCTTCAAGCGCAGCTCTTCGGTACCGATGCGCACATGCGTCGCCACGTCATGCACGAAAATGGCCGTATCGCCCTGCACGTTGACCCAGGCGTTACTCGACTCACAGCCCAGCACCGCAAAACCATCGATCTGCCATTGCTGCCACAACGTTTCATACTCGGCCCGCGAGTTCAGCGGCTTGGCCAGGGTATGAAAGACAAAACTGGCGTCAGGACTGAAACAGTCGAAATAACGTGCCGTGTCGTTGCTGGCAAAGGCCGCGACCAGCGCCGCAGCCGCCTCGAGAACCTCGGTTTCACGGCTCATCGACGGACGACGCCCGGCAGCACACAGAGCATTTCGTACAACAGGTTGGCGCCCAGCAGCGAGGTGTTGCCGGTGGTGTCATACGGCGGCGACACCTCGACCAGATCGCAACCGATCAAGTCCAGCCCCTGGCAACCTCGGATTATCTCCAGCGCCTGGATCGTAGTCAGCCCGCCGACCTCCGGTGTCCCGGTGCCCGGTGCCCAGGCCGGGTCGATGCCATCGATGTCGAACGACAAGTACACCGGCCCACCACCGACCTTCTCGCGGACTTCGGCCATCAACGGCGTCAGCGACTTGTGCCAGCAATCCTCGGCCTGCACCACACGGAAACCCTGCTTGCGGCTCCAGTTGAAATCCTCGGCGGTATAACCCTGAGCCCGCAGGCCGATCTGCACCACACGGTCGCTGTCCAGCAGACCCTCTTCCTGCGCGCGGCGGAACGTGGTGCCGTGGGCAATCTTCTCGCCGAACATGTGATCGTTGACGTCGGCATGCGCATCGATATGCACCAGTCCGACCTTGCCATGCTTCTTGTGAATGGCCCGCAGGATCGGCAGCGTCAGCGTGTGATCGCCTCCCAGCGTCAGCGGCACGATACCGTGGCCCAGAATCCGGTCGTATTCCTGCTCGATGATGCGCACCGCATCGAGCAGGTTGAAGGTATTGATCGGCACATCGCCGATGTCGGCCACGTTCAGCGAATCGAACGGCGCGGCACCGGTGGCCATGTTGTAAGGACGGATCATCACCGACTCGGCACGAATCTGCCGTGGCCCGAAACGAGTGCCGGAACGCAGCGAAGTGCCAATATCTAGCGGAATACCGATAAACGCTGCATCCAACCGATCGAGTTCTTCGGCGGCTTGTATATGAGGCAAACGCAGCATGGTGGCGATGCCGCCGAAACGAGGCATCTCGTTCCCGCCCAAAGGCTGGTGGAAAGTCGTGTCCACGGGGTGGCCTCACTTTGTGGTCATTGAAGTGACTCCATTCTGGTGACGCCCCGCAGCTAGAAGAATCGCTGCCCACAAATAATCAGTTCAGAGATTTCTAAACTATCCGCGGATACACTGGCCCTCTGAAACACTGCGATATCCCATCCGGCAATGGACCTGTGGAAAAGGGCTCTGCCCGCGCCACAGCCCAACCCTACAAGACCTGAACTGCCCCGGAGCCCACCCCAATGTCCTCTGCCCTGCCCGACCTCAAACTGCTGCGCATCTTCGCCTGCGTAGTACGCCACCAGGGCTTCGCCGCCGCGCAGCAGGAACTCAACCTCTCCACTTCCGCCATCAGCACTTACATGAGCCAGCTCGAAACCCAGCTCGGCCTGGTGCTCTGCCACCGCGGCCGTGGTGGCTTCAGCCTGACCAGCAAAGGCGAACTGTTCCATCAGGAAACCCTGCGCCTGCTCGCAGAACTCGAAGGCTTCGAACGCTACAGCGCCGCCCTCAAAGGCGAACTGCGCGGCACTCTCAATCTCGGCGTGCTCGACTCCACCGTCAGCGACCCGGCCCTGCCGCTGGCCGACGTCATCGGCGCCTACAGCAAGGAACACCCCGCAGTACACCTGCACCTCTCCGTGCTCAGCCCCGCGCAACTGCAACTGGGCTTGCAGGAAAATCGCCTGGACCTGGCCATCGGCGCCTTCTCCGTGCGCATGAATGGGCTTATGTACCAAGCGCTGTACCGCGAACAACACTGGCTGTATTGCAGCGATCGGCATGAGTTGTTCGAGCAGCGGCGAATTCCAGCCGAGGTGATCACCCAACAACGGATGGTCGGGCGCGGGTACTGGAGCCAGGCGGAACTGGCCCGCCACGGGTTCAAGCACAGCGCGGCGACGGTGGAATCGATGGAGGCGCAACTGATCTTGGTGCTGTCGGGGGCGTATATCGGCTATCTGCCGGAACACTATGCGCAATTCTGGGCGGATCAGAAGCGGTTGAAGGTGTTGTTGCCGACGACGTTCGGGTATCAGGCACCGTTTTCATTGGCTTTGCGGCGGGGACGGTCGAGGGAGCCGTTGATACAGAGCTTTCGAGATCGGTTGAGGGGGTGGTTTGAAGCCGGCTGATTCAAGTGACACAAAATCCGCAGGAGTGAGCAAAGCTCGCGAATCGAGTATTCAGCGCCGCGGAAATGCGCCTTGCTGGCAGACCGCTACACGATGAGGCCTGGCCAGCAGGGGACCTGAAGGCCCCCTGTTCGTACGGTTTTTTAGCTTACTGAACGGTTTTCAATCCGAACGACCACAGTTCGCAACCTACTCCCCCCTCACTCCACCGTCACCGACTTCGCCAAATTGCGCGGCTGATCCACATCCGTCCCCTTCAGCACCGCCACGTAGTACGAAAGCAGCTGCAACGGAATGGTGTAGAGGATTGGCGCCAACGCATCAATGATGTGCGGCATGGCCACCACATGAGTGCCGGGGCCGTTGCTCAGCTGCGCCTGCTCATCGGCGAATACCACCAGCTCGCCGCCGCGCGCGCGCACTTCCTGCAGGTTGGATTTGAGTTTTTCCAGTAGCTCGTTGTTCGGTGCCACGGTGACCACCGGCATGTCCTTGTCCACCAGCGCCAGCGGCCCGTGCTTCAATTCGCCAGCAGGATAGGCTTCGGCATGGATGTAGGAGATCTCCTTGAGCTTCAGTGCACCTTCCATTGCCACCGGGAACTGCGCGCCGCGGCCCAGGAACAGCGTGTGGTGCTTCTCGGCGAACAGCTCGGCGATGCGCTCGATGGTGGTGTCCATGGCCAGGGCTTCGCCCAGGCGGGTGGGCAGGCGCCGGAGCTCGGCCACCAGCTGCGCCTCGACACCCTCCTCCAATGATCCGTGTACCTGGCCAAGGGAAAGCGTCAGCAACATCAGCGCGACCAGCTGCGTGGTGAACGCCTTGGTCGAAGCCACACCGATCTCCGGGCCTGCCTGAGTCAGCAGGGTCAGGTCGGACTCGCGCACCAGCGAGCTGATGCCGACGTTGCAGATGGCCAGGCTGCCGAGAAACCCGAGTTGCTTGCCGTTGCGCAATGCGGCCAGGGTGTCAGCCGTTTCGCCGGACTGGGAGATGGAGACGAACAAGGTGTCGGGCTGCACCACGACCTTGCGATAGCGGAACTCGCTGGCCACTTCGACCTGGCAAGGGATGCCGGCCAGGCCTTCGAGCCAGTAGCGCGCAACCATACCCGCGTGATAGCTGGTGCCGCACGCGACGATCTGTACGTTGCGCACCTTGGCGAACAGTTCGGCCGCCTGTGGACCGAAGGCCTGCACCAGCACTTGGTTCTGCCCAAGACGGCCTTCCAGGGTGCGCTGTACCACGGTAGGTTGCTCGTGGATCTCCTTCATCATGAAGTGGCGATATTCGCCCTTGTCGGCGGCCTCTGCGCCTTCGTGGTACTGCACGCTTTCGCGTTCCACAGGTGCGCCCGCGGCGTCCCAGATCTGCACGCTTTCACGGCGGATCTCGGCAATGTCACCTTCCTCCAGGTACATGAAGCGGTCGGTCACCTGGCGCAGGGCCAACTGGTCGGAGGCCAGGAAGTTCTCGCCCATGCCCAGGCCGATCACCAGCGGACTGCCGCTGCGGGCGGCGACCAGACGATCGGGCTGGTGCACGCTGATGGCAGCCAGGCCGTAGGCGCCGTGCAGTTGCTTGACCGTCGCCTTGAGCGCATCGGCCAGGTCCGGCAGGGCCTTGAGGGTGTGGTGCAGCAAGTGGGCGATGACTTCGGTGTCGGTCTGCGAGGTGAACACGTAGCCCAGCTCTTTGAGCTGGGTGCGCAACACTTCGTGGTTTTCGATGATGCCGTTGTGCACCACGGCCACTTCGTCTGTGGAAAAGTGGGGGTGAGCGTTCTGTTCGGTGGGCGCACCGTGGGTAGCCCAGCGGGTGTGGGCAATCCCCAGCTTGCCGAGCAGTGGCTCCTCCGCCAGCGCCGTTTGCAGTTCGGCGACTTTGCCCACACGACGTCGGCGCTGCACGCTGCCATCTTCGCCCAGCACCGCGACACCGGCGCTGTCGTAGCCGCGATATTCCAGGCGCTTGAGACCCTCGACCAGAATGGCTGTGATGTTGCGCTCCGCAATGGCGCCGACGATTCCACACATGTTCGCTTCTCCTAGCTGGTAGCGGCGAGCACGAGATCGATCCCGCGCGCCTGAATCTGATCGCGCGCTTCGAGCGGCAGACGATCATCGGTGATGAGGGTACTGATGCGGCCCCAGGGCAGCTCCAGATTGGGAATCTTGCGTCCGACCTTGTCGGACTCGACCATGACGATCACTTCGCGAGCGACTTCGGCCATTACCCTGCTCAGGCCCAGCAACTCGTTGAAAGTCGTCGTGCCGCGCTCCAGATCGATGCCGTCGGCACCGATGAAGAGCTGATCGAAGTCGTAGGAGCGCAACACCTGTTCGGCCACTTGGCCCTGGAACGATTCGGAGTGCGGATCCCAGGTGCCACCGGTCATCAGCAGCACGGGCTCGTGCTCCAGCGCACCCAGAGCGTTGGCCACGTGCAGCGAGTTGGTCATGACGACCAGACCCGGCTGCTTGCCCAACTCCGGAATCATCGCCGCCGTGGTGCTGCCACTGTCGATGATGATCCGCGCGTGTTCTTTGATACGTAGAACGGCTGCGCGGGCGATGGATTGCTTGATGGCCGAGACGCGCGGGCCCGGTTCGCCAATCAGCTCTTGAGGCATGGTCACCGCACCGCCGTAGCGACGCAGGAGCAACCCGTGACTCTCGAGGGCGGCAAGGTCCTTGCGAATGGTCACTTCGGACGTGGCGAAATGCTTGGCCAAGTTATCCACACTCACTTCGCCCTGCTCGTTGAGCAAGGCGAGGATGCTGTGACGGCGTTGAGGCGTATTGCGCTTCGACATGACGACCTAAGTTTCGTTTCGAAATATAACGAAGGCAATAGAAACCTAAAATGAAAGATCCGTCAATGGTGAAGCAAAGCTTTTGTGTAATCTCTTCGTGGGGCGGAGGGCTCACCGCCCGCCTCGCTCTCACGAATTAGCACACAGGACACTGTGGGAGCGGGGCGGGCGGCCAAGCCCTCTGCCCGCGAAGAGGTCAGTGATAAAATCACCGTACTGTGGATAACTAGGGCTTTTTGATCTTCACCGGCCGTTTCCACCCTTCAACATTGCGCTGCCGGGTCCGTGCCACTGCCAACTGCCCTTCCGGCACTTCTTGGGTAATGGTCGAACCCGCAGCAGTGGTCGACCCCGCCAAGATATCCACAGGTGCTACCAGCGAATTGTTCGAACCAATGAACACGTCCTCACCAATGGTGGTTTTCCATTTGTTCGCCCCGTCGTAGTTGCAGGTGATGGTCCCCGCGCCGATGTTGCTGCCGGCACCGATGTCCGCATCCCCAAGGTAGGTCAAGTGACCAGCCTTGGCGCCCTCGCCCATGCGCGCGTTCTTCAGCTCGACGAAGTTACCCACATGAGCGCGAGCTTCCAGCACCGTACCCGGTCGCAGCCGCGCGAACGGGCCGGCATCGCTGTTTTCATGCAACACGGCACCGTCGAGATGACTGTTGGCCTTGACCACCACGCCGCGGTCCAGGGTGCTGTCCTTGATGTAGCAATTGGGACCGATGACCACATCGTCCTCGATCACCACGCGACCTTCGAGCACCACATTGACGTCGATCAGGACATCGCGGCCCACGGTGACTTCTCCGCGCACATCGAAGCGTGCCGGGTCGCGCAAGGTCACGCCTTGAGCCATCAGGCGACGACCTTCGCGCAGCTGGTAGTGACGCTCCAGTTCCGCGAGCTGACGCCGATCATTGGCGCCCTGCACTTCCATCGGATCCTGAGCAGTTTCAGTGGCAACCACCAAGCCGTCGCTGACCGCCATGGCGATCACGTCGGTCAAGTAATACTCACCCTGGGCGTTGTCGTTGGACAGGCGCGCCAGCCAGTCGGCCAAGCGCTTTCCAGGGACCGCAAGAATACCGGTGTTGCCTTCCTTTATGGCTTTCTGTGCGTCGCTGGCGTCCTTGTGCTCGACGATGGCTTGCACCTGGCCATTGGCATCACGCACGATGCGCCCGTAGCCCGTGGGGTCGGCCAGGTTGACGGTGAGCAGACCCAGTTGATCGGCACTGACCTTCTGCAGCAGCCGCTGCAGGGTCGCCACCTCGATCAGCGGTACGTCACCGTAGAGAATCAACACATTGTCGGCGCTCAGGCCCGGAACCGCCTGTGCGACCGCATGGCCCGTACCCAGCTGCTTGTCCTGCAACACAAAATTCAGATCATCGGCAGCGAGGCGTTCGCGTACCGCGTCGGCGCCATGGCCGATCACTACATGAATGCCCTGCGGCTGGAGTTGGCGCGCGCTGTGGATAACATGGCCGAGCATGGAGTTGCCAGCGACAGGATGCAACACCTTGGGCAGGGCCGAGCGCATGCGCGTGCCCTGGCCAGCGGCGAGAATGACGATATCGAGAGACATGGACGGCTACCAATCCGGAGAATGGCCAGCAGGCTGACCGGGGAGGAAATGCTGAAAAAGAAAAAGGGTAGCCGAGGCTACCCTTTTACTCAATCGCAAGTGAATCGACGCATCAGCCGCCGAATTTCTTGCGGATCTGCTGGACGGTGCGCAGCTGGGCTGCAGCCTCGGCCAGGCGTGCGGCGGCAGATCCGTAATCGAAGTCTGCGCCTTTTTCGTTCAGGGCCTTCTCGGCAGCCTTGACGGCTTCCTGAGCGGAAGCTTCATCCAGGTCGGCAGCGCGCTGCACGGTGTCGGCAAGAACCTTGACCATGTTCGGCTGAACCTCGAGGAAACCACCAGAGATGTAGAACACCTCGGCTTCGCCACCCTGCTTGATCAGGCGGATCGGGCCCGGCTTGAGATCGGTGATCAGCGGGGCGTGGCCTGGAGCGATACCGATATCACCCAGGTTACCGTGCGCAATCACCATCTCGACCAGGCCGGAAAAGATTTCTCCTTCCGCGCTGACGATATCGCAATGGACTGTCATAGCCATACTTGCCTCAACCTGATTAGCGCCCGTTGCCGGGCGCCAGGATTACAGTTTCTTGGCTTTCTCGATCGCTTCTTCGATGCCGCCGACCATGTAGAACGCTTGTTCCGGCAGGTGGTCGTAGTCGCCGTTGAGGATGCCTTTGAAGCCTGCGATGGTGTCTTTCAGGGAAACGTATTTACCCGAGGCACCGGTGAAGACTTCAGCCACGAAGAACGGCTGCGACAGGAAGCGCTGGATCTTACGAGCGCGGGATACCAACTGCTTGTCGGTTTCCGACAGCTCGTCCATACCCAGGATCGCAATGATGTCCTTCAGCTCTTTGTAGCGCTGCAGCACGTACTGAACGCCGCGAGCGGTGTCGTAGTGCTCCTGGCCGATCACGTTCGGGTCCAGCTGGCGCGAAGTCGAGTCCAGTGGATCGACCGCTGGGTAGATACCCAGGGAAGCGATGTCACGGGACAGTACGACGGTGGCGTCCAAGTGGGCGAAGGTGGTCGCCGGCGACGGGTCGGTCAAGTCGTCCGCAGGTACGTATACCGCCTGGATCGAGGTGATCGAACCTTCCTTGGTCGAAGTGATGCGTTCCTGCAGAACGCCCATCTCTTCGGCCAGGGTCGGCTGGTAACCTACTGCCGAAGGCATACGGCCCAGCAGTGCGGATACTTCGGTACCGGCCAGGGTGTAACGATAGATGTTGTCGACGAACAGCAGAACGTCGTTACCTTCGTCACGGAATTTCTCGGCCATGGTCAGACCGGTCAGGGCGACGCGCAGACGGTTACCCGGCGGCTCGTTCATCTGGCCGTAGACAAGGGCTACCTTGTCCAGAACGTTGGAGTCCTTCATCTCGTGGTAGAAGTCGTTACCCTCACGGGTACGCTCGCCCACACCGGCGAACACGGAATAACCGCTGTGTTCGATGGCGATGTTACGGATCAGCTCCATCATGTTTACGGT